>NZ_MKKG01000073.1:0-1769 GCF_001942325.1 Gordonia sp. CNJ-863 | reverse complement strand
TTCCTCTCGACCGAGCAGTACAACCAGCTGTTCACCATGCACGGCACGATCATGCTGCTGATGTATGCCACCCCCATCGTGATCGGCTTCGCCAACTTCGTACTGCCCCTGCAGATCGGCGCTCCCGACGTCGCCTTCCCGCGGCTCAACGCCCTCGGCTTCTGGCTGTTCGTCTTCGGCTCGACCATCGCGATCGCCGGCTTCATCACCCCCGGTGGTGCCGCCGACTTCGGCTGGACCGCCTACACCCCGCTCAGCGATGCCATTCACTCACCCGGCGTCGGCTCGGACATGTGGTTTCTCGGACTGACAGTGTCCGGCTTGGGCACCATCCTGGGCGCGGTCAATATGGTCACCACGGTCATCTGTCTGCGCGCACCGGGAATGACGATGTTTCGCATGCCGATCTTCACGTGGAACATCCTGGTCACCAGTGTCCTGATCTTGCTGGTGTTCCCGCTGCTCACCGCGGCACTGCTCGGCGCCGAAGTCGACCGTCAATTCGGCGCGAATCTGTTCGATCCGTCCAACGGCGGCGCCATTCTCTGGCAGCACATGTTCTGGTTCTTCGGCCACCCCGAGGTCTACATCATCGCGCTGCCGTTCTTCGGCATCGTCTCCGAGATTTTCCCGGTCTTCAGCCGTAAACCGTTGTTCGGGTACTCAGGACTGGTCTACGCCACCCTCGCCATCGCCGCCCTATCGGTCGCGGTGTGGGCACACCATATGTATGTCACCGGCGCCGTGCTGTTGCCGTTCTTCTCCTTCATGACGTTCCTGATCGCGGTGCCGACGGGCGTAAAGTTTTTCAACTGGATCGGCACAATGTGGCGGGGCCACATGACGTTCGAGACACCGATGTTGTTCTCGGTCGGCTTCATGGTCACCTTCCTCTTCGGCGGACTCACCGGTGTGCTCCTGGCCAGCCCACCCATCGACTTTCAACTCTCCGACAGCTACTTTGTGGTGGCCCACTTCCACTACGTCCTCTTCGGCACCATCGTGTTCGCCACCTACGCCGGCATCTACTTCTGGTTCCCGAAGATGACCGGACGTCTGCTCGACGAACGCCTGGGCAAGATCCATTTCTGGCTGACGTTCATCGGCTTCCACCTCACCTTCTTGGTGCAACACTGGCTCGGAGCAGAAGGCATGCCCCGCCGGTACGCCGACTACCTGCCCTCAGACGGCTTCACCACGCTCAACATCATCTCCACCGCCGGCGCGTTCGTCCTCGGCATCTCGACCTTGCCGTTCCTGTGGAACGTCTTCCGCAGCTACCGCTACGGCGAGGTCGTCACCGTCGACGATCCATGGGGCTTCGGCAACTCCCTGGAATGGGCCACCAGTTGCCCACCGCCGCGCCACAACTTCACCGAACTCCCCCGCATCCGGTCGGAGCGTCCAGCGTTTGAACTGCACTACCCGCACATGGTGGAGCGGATGCGCGCCGAAGCTCACGTCGGCACACGGCACGGTGAACCCAGCGAGACCGCAGAAGAAGTCCGCCGTGCGCCGCTGACCACCGGAGACCATGAAGCATCTACAGATCCCGACCCGGAGAGCCGACCGTGAACAACTCCCCCTTCCCTGCCCTCGACCAGGCCGCCGTCCCGCGATCGCGCCGCCCGCTGACCGTTCCTCGATGGTTCGCCATCCTCGCAGTCGGCTACACCGCGTTGATGACCTTTGCGTTGACCCTGCTCGCGGGTTCTGTCCTCGCTCAGGGCACTCCCCTGCTGCTGTGGCTGATCGCGGCGACCGCGGCA
>NZ_MKKG01000072.1:0-1778 GCF_001942325.1 Gordonia sp. CNJ-863 | reverse complement strand
ATCTCGCCGAACGGCTGCAGCAGCGCGGTCGGTTGCACGATTTCGTGGTGTTGCCGCAGATCGGTCACATGATCAACATGGAGGCACCGAAAGATTTCAACGAAGCGGCGGCGCGATTGGACGCAGCGACCGTAGAACGTTGACAGCGAAGTATCGATGCCTACGGGGTCACGCACATGGCCGCTGATAGCTTGCGGGCTTCCAGTAGGATAGTTTCCACAATGTCAGTCGTCCGCCGCGTTTCCTCCGCGCCATCTCAGGTACAGCGTCGGGTGCGTGATGCCCGCAGCACCCGGTGGGATGACCATCGCGTCGCAATACGAGCGGAGTTGGTCGATGCGGCCATACGGGCCATCGACCGCCATGGCGTAGGCGTGAGCATGGACGACATTGCTGCGGAGGCAGGCGTGTCTAAACCGAAGCTGTACCGCTACTTCGGCGACAAAGCGGGTCTAAACGGGGCAGTGGCGGCGAAGCTCGGTGCGTTGATGTGGGAGTCGGCGCAAGTCACAATCTTTGCTGAGCAAGATCATGCGTCTGTTGACGATATGATTCGCTCGTCGGTCCAGTCCTACGTCGCGCTGGTTGGGAAACACCCCGTGGTCGTCAGGTTCCTTATGGCGAATCACTTGTTTCAGTACTCCGGATCGGGAAATGGTGGAGTTGCTGACCAACTGAGGTCGGTGATGGAGGCCGTCGCCGACCGGTTCACTGAAAGTCTGCAGCGTGTTCACGCAGATGCCTCGATCATTCCCTTGGCCGTGGCGTCCATCCTGGGTTCTGGACTATCGGCGACTCAGTGGTGGATCGACAACGGTCGTGAGCAAGGGGTCAACGACAGCTATTTCGCCGCACACCTATCGGAGACAACGTGGGGAATAATCAACGGCGCGGCCGCAACCGTAGGCGTTGCCTTCTCACCTGATCTGCCGTTCAGCCATCCCGGTTTCGCGTCCCGCCTCGAAGTGAACTGACCGCGTTTGCAATCAGCCAATCGCCGAACTATCCGTAATCAGTGGCCGCGCGTCACGGGCCCGGGGTGATTGTTGTCAGTCGATCGTGCAGCCCAGGGACGGCGAGCGTTTGATACGACGAACAGCGTACCCGGCAGCATAGTGGACCCGGAGAGGCCGGCGGCGGGAATACAGAGCCAGCGGACACGCCGGGCCAACACCACATAGCAGACCCTCGCCCCGGTTGTCAACGGCCAGTTTGATGTCCCCGCTGGTGGCCAGGTGAAAGTCCCCACCCTGTGCGGGATGTTCTAGGTGGGTGGTACCTCCGTTCGGTGTGTCATGCGGTAGGAGTCGCCGTCGGTGATGACGATGGTGGCGTGGTGTAGGAGCCGGTCGAGGATGCTGGCGGCGGTGGTGTGTTCGGGTAGGAATCGTCCCCATTGTTCGAAGGGCCAGTGGCTGGCGATCGCGAGGGAGCGGCGTTCGTAGGCGCCGGCGACGAGTCGGAACAGTAGTTGGGTGCCGGTGTCGTCGAGTGGTGCGAATCCGATCTCGTCGAGGATGAGCAGATCTTGGCGTAGCAGGGTGTCGATGGTTTTGCCGACGGTGTTGTCGGCCAGGCCGCGATACAGGGTTTCCACGAGGTCGGCGGCGGTGAAGTACCGCACTTTGTGCCCGGCGTGCACTGCGGCGATTGAAACGCCCCGGGTTTGTCGGAGGCTCTCGAATCTGTGAAGGATGGAGAGCATGGCAGCACCACGGAAGTACAGCGTTGAGCTGAAGGAGCGGGCGACGCGGATGGCGGTGGAGGCCCGCAAGGAC
>NZ_MKKG01000071.1:0-1850 GCF_001942325.1 Gordonia sp. CNJ-863 | reverse complement strand
GGCGAGTTGTCTGATCGTGTGGCGGTGTTGGCGCGTGCGTTGATCGATGCCGGTGTGGGTCCGGATGTGGCTGTGGGTGTGTGTGTTCCGCGGTCGGTGGACATGGTTGTGGCGATTCATGCGGTGGTGTCGGCGGGTGGGCAGTATGTGCCGATCGATACCGGTGCTCCGGTTGAGCGTGTGCGGTACATGGTGGAGACCGCGGGTGCTGAGTTGGTGTTGGTCGGTCCTGGGCCGGTTCCGGCGGCGGTGGCTGATTGTGGTGCGCGGACTTTTGTGGTGGATGCGTCGGGTCCGGTGGTGGGTGATACGTGTCCGGTGACTGCTGCGGAGCGTCGTGGTGTGTTGTCGGTGTCCTCGGCGGTGTACACGATTTTCACGTCGGGTTCGACGGGTCGGCCCAAGGGTGTGACGTTGCCGCATGCGGCGGTGGTGAACCGGTTGTGGTGGGGTCTGCATCAGTTGCCGATCGATGAGTCGGATGTGGTGGTGCTCAAGACGCCGTACACCTTTGATGTGTCGGTGCCGGAGTTGTTCGCGCCGTTCATGGTGGGTGCGACGGTGGTGGTGCTCAGGGCTGATGGTCATCTGGATCCGGTCTATGTCGCGGAGACGATCCGGGAGACTCGGGCGACGATGGTGCATTTCGTGCCGTCGATGCTGTCGGTCTTCCTGGACGTGGCTGGTGCCGAGCGACTGGCCGGCCTCACGTCGGTGCGTCTGCTGAGCACGACCGGTGAGGCGTTGCCGCCTGCGGTGGCGGGGCAGGCGTTGGCGGCGGTTCCGTCGGCGGAGTTGTACAACTTGTATGGTCCGACCGAGGCGGCGGTGGAGATCACGTATCAGCGTGTGGGTCGGGCTGATGGTGTGTTGAATGTGCCGATCGGTCGGCCGGTGTGGAATTCGACGTCGTTTGTGTTGGATTCGCGTTTGCGGTTGGTGCCTGATGGTGTGGTCGGTGAGTTGTATGTCGGTGGTGTGCAGTTGGCGCGTGGGTATGCGGCGCGTCCGGATCTGACTGCTGAGAGGTTTGTGGCTGATCCGTTCGGTGGGCCGGGTGAGCGGTTGTATCGGACCGGTGACTTGGTGCGGCGTAATGCTGGTGGGGACTTGGAGTATCTGGGGCGTACCGATTTCCAGGTGAAGTTGCGGGGTCAGCGGGTCGAGCTCGGTGAGATCGAGGCGGTGTTGGCGGGTGCGCCGGGTGTGGTGCATGCGGCGGCGACGGTGGTCAGTGCTGCTGGTGGTGAGCATCTGGTCGGTTATGTTGCGGGTGGTCCGGGGGAGCGGTTGGACCTCGAGGCGATCAAGGCGTCGGTTGCGGTCGGGTTGCCGGAGTACATGCGTCCCACCGCGTGGGTGGTGCTGGAGGATGTGCCGCTCAACAGTGCGGGCAAGTTGGATCGGAAGTCGTTGCCGGAGCCGGAGTTCACCTCGGCGGAGTATGTGGGGCCGGAGTCCGATCTGGAGCGGGTGATCGCGGATGTGTTCGCCGATGTGCTCGGGGTCGAGCAGGTCAGTGTGGTGGAGTCGTTTTTCGATATCGGTGGGAACTCGTTGTCGGCGACACGGCTGGCGGCGCGGGTGGCCGATGCGCTCGATGCCGAGGTGACGGTGCGGATGGTGTTCGATGCGCCGTCGGTGCGTGAGCTGGCGGTGCGGGTGGATGTCGGTTCGGTGCAGGCGCTTCCGCCGATCGTGGCGGGTGCGCGTCCGCAGCGGTTGCCGTTGTCGTTTGCGCAGCGGCGGATGTGGTTCATCAATCAGTTCGATGCGTCTTCGGGTGCGTACAACATCGTGGCCGGGTTGCGTTTGACCGGTGACCTCGACACCGACGCCCTGCGCGCAGC
>NZ_MKKG01000070.1:0-2020 GCF_001942325.1 Gordonia sp. CNJ-863 | reverse complement strand
AGGTTTTGCTTCATCTTGCGGTAGCTGGCCTTGGACAGTTCGATCACCGAGAGCACCGAACGCGGGTCATCGCTGGCGAGGATGACTCCGGCCGAGGCGATCGCGACGTCGGTGCCCGCGCCGATGGCGATGCCGACGTCGGCTTGAGCGAGTGCGGGGGCATCGTTGACGCCGTCGCCGACCATGGCGACTTTGCGGCCCTCGCGCTGCAACTCGGCGACCTTGTCGGCTTTGTCCTCAGGGCGCACCCCGGCAAAGACCCGGTCGATACCGAGCTCTGCGGCGACGCTGTGCGCGACCGCTTCGGCATCACCGGTGATCATCACTACCGCCACGCCCACTTGGTGCAGGGCGTCGACGGCTTGGCGGGACTCCGCACGTACTTCGTCGGCGAGTTTGATCGCGCCGACGACCTCGTCGTCACGCACGACGTGCAAGATGATGGCCCCGTCGGCGCGCCACTGCTCGGCGATGGCGAGTTCGTGCCGGCGGTGCTCCTCGAGCATGCGCGGCCCGCCGACCCGCACGACCGTCCCTTCGACATGGGCGCTGACCCCGACCGCGGGTGAGGAGGTGAACTCGGTGGCCGAGGGGATCTGCAGGGCCCGGTCTCGGGCGGCGGCGACAATCGCCCGGGCCAGGGGGTGTTCGCTGTCCGCTTCGGCGGCGGCAGCGGCGGCCAGCACGTCCTCGGCGTCGCTACCAGGGGCGGGCTCGACGGCGATCACAGTCGGTTCCCCCTTGGTGAGGGTTCCGGTCTTGTCGAACAGCACTGCGTCCACGGTGCGCATAGCTTCCAGGGCGAGGCGGTCTTTGATCAGCACTCCCCCGCGGGCAGCGCGTTCGGTGGCGATGGCGACCACCAGCGGTATGGCCAGCCCGAGTGCGTGCGGGCAGGCGATGACCAGCACGGTGATCGTGCGGATGACCGCGTCATCGGGTTGACCGATCACCGTCCACACGATCGCGGTGATGACCGCAGCGGTCAGTGCGAACCAAAACAGCAGCGCGGCCGCGGAATCGGCGAGGCGTTGCGCACGTGACGACGAATTCTGGGCGTCGGTGACCAGCCGCTGGATACCGGCCAACGCAGTGTTCTCACCGGTCGCGGTGACTTGCACGCGTAGACCGGAATCGGTGGCCACCGTTCCGGCGACGACCGGATCACCTACGCCACGGCGGACGGTGCGCGATTCACCGGTCACCATCGATTCGTCGACCTCGGCGGTTCCGTCGATGACGCGGCCGTCGGCGGGAACGCTGGCACCAGGGCGCACGATCACCACATCCCCGACCTGCAACTGCGCCGGGGCCACAATGCTGATCTGTTCACCGTCGACGCGTTCGGCCTCATCGGGCAGCAGTGCCGCCAACGAGTCCAGCGCCGAGGTCGTCTGGGCCAGCGACCGCATCTCGATCCAGTGCCCGAGCAGCATGATGACGATCAGCAGGGCCAGTTCCCACCAGAAGTCCAGTTCATGGTGCACAACCTCGAGACTGGCTCCCCACGAGGCGACGAAGGCCACCGTGATCGCCAGAGCGATCAGCAACATCATGCCCGGTGTGCGCGAGCGTAATTCACTTACGGCCCCCGACAGGAACGGACGCCCGCCCCAGGCGAACATCACCGTGCCCAGTACCGGGGAAATCCATTGGACCACTCCGGTATCGGGCAGCTGATAGCCGATGAGCATGGCAAACATCGGTGAGAACGCGACGACCGGCACTGCGAGGACGAGCATGATCCAGAACAACTGCCGGAACTGGCCCACATGGTCACCATGCCCGCCGTGCCCGTGACCGCCGTGACCGGCATGACCACTGTGACTGTCGTGACCGGCGTGGTCGTCGGAACCGTGATGGCGTTGTCCGGCAGAGGAATCGGGGTGGTGATGTCCGGTGTGATCGAGCACCGCCTCGTGGTGCTCAACCTGGCCGTGGTGGTGCTGATCGGCGGCCGTGTGACCGGCGTGTTCAGCAGAGGTGTGCTCGTTCATGACGCCACCTTATACCCCTGGGG
>NZ_MKKG01000069.1:0-2044 GCF_001942325.1 Gordonia sp. CNJ-863 | reverse complement strand
TTGGCGTCGAGCGCGGTGCGCACGGCAGCCACTTCGTCGGGAGCGGGGGTGAGGATGGAACGCAGGATGCCCATGACAGAGGTGTCCTCTCTTCGGTGGTGGGTTAAGCGACAGAACTGGTTTTGTCGAGATCGATGGCGTCGGCCTCGCCCGGCTCGGCGGTGAGGACGACTTCGTCGGGTGCGAACTCGGCGTTGAGGGTGACGCGCGGATTGGCGTCGTCGCGCAGCTTCGCGCGCACGAGCTTCTTGCCGACCCGGGTAACCGCGACGACTGTGGCTACGGTTCCGTCGTCGTCGACGTGCACCCGCATGCCCTCGGTCAGGTCCGCGGCGTAGACGCCGTCGTCTCCGGCGGTGGTCGGGTCGAGGCCGGCGATCGGTGCCGGCGGTTCGGGGGTTGCCTCGCGCTGCTCGGCGAGGAAGGAGCGCATCTCTGAGGAGAAGCACGCCATGATCGGCCCATCGCCGGGAGTGCGGATCAACCCGCCGACCTTCTGTAGGTGCTCACGCACTTCGGGCACGAAGTTCTGCAACTGGGCCCCTGCGATGGCGGCCTCGCGCAGCGCGGTCACGATCTCCTGGTCCTCGGAGTCCAGGCGGTTCCACCGGTTGGGGTGCATGTCGGGGTTGGGCGTCCAGTGCACCTGTGCGTGCATCGGTCGGCCTTCGGCGTCGGCGACGGTGGCGCGCCCGGGCACACTGGCGTCGACGTCGCGTCCCACGTGGGCATCACCCCACATCATCTCCGCGCCCTGCTGCGACAGGCTCGACAGCGAGATGCGGGTGCCGAAGTTGTCGCGCACCGAGGTAGCGTCTTCACCGAAATTGGTGGCGTCAGGGCGTTGCACTCCCAGGATGATGCGGCCCTGCAAGCTTCGGATGAGCGCGAGAATCTCACCGATCTTGCCCAGCGGATTGGAGTTCTTGACGAACCGCGCCAACACGGCCTGCTCGTCGTCAGGGTCGTCCTTGTCGCCCTTGTAGGCCGCCGCGCGCCGCAGGAACGCACTCATCACGAAGAACTCATCGAGCACGACGATGAACGGCGGCAGGTTCTCGTCAGGGATACGCAGACGGTGCAGAAACTCCCGGCGTGCCACCATCTCCGCGTGCACGGCGTTGATGAACTCGACGATCTGGCGGACGTGATAGATCACCGACGCCACACCCGGGTACTGATCGAAGCCATCGAGTTCGAGCATCTTCACATCCACCGCGCCGGCCACCGGCACTCCACGCGCGATCGCTTCGGTGATCAGGGTCCGGATCAGCGAGGTCTTACCGCCACCGGTTCGCCCTGCCGCGAGCACGTGACCGCGAGACGAGGACTTGTGGATGTTCCAGGTCGCCAGCACCCCGTCAGCCGCGGTGGCATACGGGATGTCGTAGAGCTGCTTGTCGTTCATCTCCCGGTAGTCGCTGATACTCAGCGGCAGGTGCCGCACGCCGCTGGGCAGAGGCTTGGCCAGCCGGATGGTGAGCTGGTTCTCCTCGGGGATGACCACCACGAACCAGTTCCACGCCCCGTCCTCGGTGACGTGCCGGGGCAGACTGGCGACCAGCGACTCTCGCAGCTTCTGCTGCAATCCCGGGAAGGCCGCTGACAGGGTGGTCTTGTAGGAGATCGTGAACCCGATCTCGGTCCCGCTCTCGTCGCGGTCGATATGGGTGATCCGGGCCTCGGGAAGCGGGAACTTCTCGTCGAGAATTTCAGTCAGCCGCTGCACGATCGGGCTCATCCCTGCGGTCTGCGATTCCGGGTCGTCACGGGTGATCACCAATCGGGCGCTACCGGCCTGCCACTCGACCTGCATCTCCCACACCCGCGCCCGCAGCAACCGGCGGGCCAGCGAGTCACCGCGGTACCGGTTGGCGTACTTGGTCAGCGCATCGACAAGTTCGCTGTACCGCCGATCGCTGATGACCGACCCGTCGGTGAACGACACGATCACTCGTCGCGGCGCGGTGATACCCGCTGGATGTCGAACCCGTACCCGTTTAGGAGTCAGATGGGTGGTCGAAGCAACCATGTTGGTGATCGC
>NZ_MKKG01000068.1:0-2286 GCF_001942325.1 Gordonia sp. CNJ-863 | reverse complement strand
TGTTCGGACTCATGCTGGGATCGATCGACGTGATGGTGCAGATCGGCTTCATCATCGGTATCGGGTTACTCCTGGACACCTTTCTCGTCCGCACGATTGTCGTCCCTGCGCTGGCAGCATTGCTCGGTGAGGCGAGCTGGTGGCCAGGGCGGCTGCACCGCGCGGCCGTGAGCCGGGATTCCACCGAGGTAGGACCCTATGCCAGAGGACCTTTGACGACGTCTAATCGCTGATGGCGGGGTGAATCTACATCAGGCGCGCGAGGGTTGACAGGAACTCTCGGTTCCTGCTGTGAAACGGCCCCACGATCAATTGCCCATTCGCGCTAACGCTTTCGCTACACCCCGTGCTGTAATGCTCGGTCGCAGTGTGAGTCATCGCTGCGGACTGCCTGGCCTGAGCACTTCTGAGAGCATCAGCCGAGGCGGTGAACACCAGACGGCGGCGGTTCAGCGAACCGCCGCCGTCAGCGAGAATGTGTTCAGTTCGGCACGACGACGAGATCCCCGTCGGCATGTTGGGCACGCAAAGCTCTTTTGTCGAACTTGCCCACGCTGGTGCGTGGCACCTGGTCCACGAACGCCCAGTTCTTGGGAATCCACCAACGAGGGATCTCGGCGGGGCAATTCTCGAGGAACCACTGGCCGAGTTGATCGGCGGTAACGTCGCTGCCGTGCGTCCGGACGACCACGGCTAGGGCCGTCTCCTGCCATCGCTCGTGGGGGATAGCGATCACGGCAGCCTCGGCCACCTGAGGATGGCCCATTATGGTGTTCTCGAGCTCCACCGATGAGACCCACTCGCCACCGGACTTGATGACGTCCTTCGTTCGATCGGTGAGCGTCAGATAGCCGTCCGGGCTGATGTGGCCAACATCGCCAGTCCGCAGCCAGCCGTCACGGAACTTGTCGCTGTCTTCGTCCATATTATAATAGCCACCGGTGATCCACGGCCCCCTCACTTCCAGTTCCCCCACGGACCTGTCGTCACGTGGAACCGGCATACCGGCCTCGTCGGTGAGACGCATCTCGACGCCACAGATGGCACGGCCCTGACGCTTGCGATACGTCATATCGGATTCCGGTGCGACACCGGCCGGTGGTCGACTCACCGCGGCGAGTGGCGAGGTTTCCGTCATCCCCCACGCTTGGATAATCGGGACGCCGAACCTGTCCGCGAATCCCTCGATCAACGACTGCGGCACCGCCGCACCCCCGCAGGCGACCAGACTGATCGACGACAGATCCACATCGGGATGCGATGACCCAAACTGCAACAGATCGTTCCAGATGGTCGGAACGGCACCCGCTTTCGTGGGCCGATGTGTCTGAATCATGTCCGCCAGAGGCGCCGCCTGCAGGAATCGGTCGGGCAGAAGCAAGTCGGCACCCGCCATAAGGGCCGCATAGGGAAGACCCCAGGCACTGGCGTGGAACATCGGCACCACCGGCAGGACTCGGTCACCCTCCTCCACGGCGAGCGCATTGCCGGTACAGGCTGCCATCGAGTGAAGGAACATCGAACGGTGGCTGTAGACAACCCCCTTGGGGTCTCCCGTGGTTCCGCTGGTGTAGCATATAGCCGCCGCCGATCTCTCATCGGGTTCTGCCCACGGAAAGGCCGGGGACTCCGCAGCGAGCGCGTCCTCATAACGAATGATTTCGACGCCGTTGCCCTCCAGCGCCGACACCTCCCCACCGCCGGCGACGAACACGACACGTACGGTCGACAGGCCCGGCAGCACCGGTGCCAACAACGGCACCAGCGAACTATCCGTAATGATGACCCGGTCCTCAGCGTGATTCGCGATGAACGACAGTTGGGACGCAGACAACCGCAGATTCAGGGTATGCAGGACGGCACCCATGGCGGGAACCGCAGCGTACGCCTCTAGGTGCTCCTGATTGTTCCACAGCAAAGTAGCTACACGGTCATCGTCGCCCACACCGGCACGACGCAGAGCATTGGCCAGCTGACCGCAGCGTTCCTCAAGGGGCCCGTAAGTCGTGGTTCGAGCCGGTTCGGCGCCGCCGTAGGTGATCACCTGCCTTCCGGCGTGATTCGTCGCGACGTGGCGAAGGATCGACGACACCGTCAAAGGTACGTCCTGCATCGTGCTCTTCATGAATACTCCTTCTGCGGCACAGCCGCCTTATTCTGCTGGGCCATAGTCCTGGATCTGCCAGCCCCCAGCCGTTTTCGACACGACCACCTTCAACAACGTCGGCAGTTCACTCGGTTGCGGGTTCTGCACGTTCTGCGTCTTCTGGCTCGCGAAGACCATCA
>NZ_MKKG01000067.1:0-2402 GCF_001942325.1 Gordonia sp. CNJ-863 | reverse complement strand
AGTCCCCACCCTGTGTTCGTCGTGTCGACCCGGAACTGAGGGCCCAGGCGATGACGGTGAAGGTGCCAACCGATCACCATCACCGCCTGGGAGTTCCATTGAAGTCTGCGAAGGACCGTATGGACATCATTTCTGCTTACCGAGAACTCGGAAGCTATCGCGCCGCAGCCGAGGTGTGCGGCACCACCCACAAGACCGTCAAACGTGTGGTCGACCGGTTCGAGGCCGACGATCAACCACCCGATCGCAAGGAACGGGCCCGCAACTACGACACCGTCGCCGAGCTGGTCGCCGAGCGAGTCGAGCGGTCACACGGCCGGATCACCGCCAAACGTCTGCTACCAGTAGCGCGAGCGGCGGGCTATGCAGGCTCGGCCCGCAACTTCCGTCGTCTCGTCGCCCAGGAGAAAACACAGTGGCGCCGTGATCACCATCGTGGGCGTCGCCCGGCAGTGTGGGCTCCGGGTGACTACCTGGTCATCGATTGGGCCGTGATCGGCGGCCTGCACATGTTCTGCGCGGTGTTGGCGTTCTCACGCTGGCGGTTCGTTCGGTTCGCCACCAATGAAACATCCACCACCACACTCGGATTCATCGCTGAAGCCTTTGAGGAGATCGGTGGAGTACCCAACAAGGTACTCGCTGATCGGATGGGCTGCCTCAAAGGTGGAGTCGTGGCCAACGTCGTCGTACCCACCCCCTCGTATGTGCGGTTTGCCACCCACTACGGGTTCGCCCCGGATTTCTGTCACGGCGCCGATCCGGAATCGAAAGGGATCGTGGAGAACCTCTGCGGGTACGCGCAGTCAGATCTGGCGCAACCGTTGTGGACCGAAGCCAAGATCGCCGCTGGTCGTGACGACGTGCAGCTGGATGTGCACGCAGCGAACCGGGCCGCGCGGGACTGGTGTGTCGAGGTCAACACCCGCCGCCACAGCGACACACTGTGCGTGCCTGCTGAGCAACTCGATGTGGAACGAGAAGTGCTGTCGACGTTGCCATCTCTGCGGGCCCAAGTCGGCCCACCGCCGGTCACCCGAAAGGTCGATCGCCTCTCATGTATCCGGTACGCCTCGGCCCGCTACTCGGTACCCAACCGGCTCATCGGCACCACCGTGACCCTCATCCAGGACGGTGAACGGCTCCTGATCGCCGAACCCGCCTCAGGCGAGGTGATCGCCGAACATCTGCTGGCCGCACCCGGAGAGGTCGTCCTCAACGATGACCACTACGGCGGGCCACGCACACCGCCCAGTCGTGCACCACGACCCAAAACCGCAGCAGAGAAGCAGTTCTGCGCTCTCGGTGAGGTTGCTGAGCAGTTCCTGGTCGGTGCCGCCGCGATCGGTAACACCCGCCTAAGCGGTGAACTCGACGACATCCTCGGGCTCGTCACCTCCCACGGCCACGAACAGGTGCTCACCGCCCTGACCAGGGCGGTGGCATTCCGACGGTTCAAGGCCGCCGATGTGCGTTCGATCCTCGATGCCGGAGCCGGCACCCCCAACCCGCGACCGGCCGGCACAGCACTGCTCGGGCACCTGCCTACCGCGCCCACCCGCTCGCTGGATGCCTACAAGCTCGGCGCCGGCGACAAGGAGGTGTCATGACCACCACAACATCGACATCAGTTGCACCAACAGTGCCGCCACTACCGGCCGACCTCGACCAAGCGCTACGCCGATTGAAGCTCGCCTCGATCCGCCGCACCGCACCCGAGGTACTGCTCACCGCGAAAACCCAGCGATGGACACCCGAAGAAGTGCTGCGGACCCTGGTCGAAGCCGAGATCGCCGCTCGTGATGCCTCCAACATCCGCAACCGACTCAAAGCTGCCGGGTTCCCGGTCACCAAAACCCTGGAATCGTTCGACGTGGCCGCATCCTCCATCCCGGCCAACACCTTCGAATACCTATCCTCACTGGAATGGGTTCGAGCCCAACACAATCTGGCCTTGATCGGCCCAGCCGGGACTGGCAAGAGTCACACCCTGATCGGGCTGGGGATCGCCGCAGTACACGCCGGACACAAAGTGCGGTACTTCACCGCCGCCGACCTCGTGGAGACCCTGTATCGCGGACTGGCCGACAACACCGTCGGCAAAACCATCGACACCCTGCTACGCCAAGATCTGCTCATCCTCGACGAGATCGGATTCGCACCACTCGACGACACCGGCACCCAACTACTGTTCCGGCTCGTCGCCGGCGCCTACGAACGCCGCTCTCTCGCGATCGCCAGCCACTGGCCCTTCGAACAATGGGGACGATTCCTGCCCGAACACACCACCGCCGCCAGCATCCTCGACCGGCTCCTACACCACGCCACCATCGTCATCACCGACGGCGACTCCTACCGCATGACACACCGAACGGAGGTACCACCCACCTAGAACATCCCGC
>NZ_MKKG01000066.1:0-219175 GCF_001942325.1 Gordonia sp. CNJ-863 | reverse complement strand
TGCCGTTGTCGTTTGCGCAGCGGCGGATGTGGTTCATCAATCAGTTCGATGCGTCTTCGGGTGCGTACAACATCGTGGCCGGGTTGCGTTTGACCGGTGACCTCGACACCGACGCCCTGCGCGCAGCGGTCGGTGACGTCATCGAACGTCACGAAGTGCTGCGCACCACGTATCCATCGGTGGACGGCCAACCGGTGCAGCAGATCTGGCCCGTCGACCGGGCGCGCCCCGCGCTGGATTGGGCCGACGAGACCGATCTCGACGCGCTGTACGCCTCTGCGGCGCGAGGTTTCGATGTCACCGCGGATCTCCCGGTACGGGTTCGTTTGCTCCGGGAGGCAGCCGACCGTCACGTCTTGGTGGTGGTGCTTCATCACATCGCCGGTGACGCCGAGTCCATTCGGCCGCTGGTCACCGACGTCGTCGTCGCGTACGACGCGCGCCGACGCGGTGAGACCCCGCAGCTGGCCCCACTGGCGATCCAGTTCGCCGACTTCGCCGTCTGGCAACGCGACGTCCTCGGCGATGCCGACGACCCGTCGTCGATCGTCGGACGGCAGGCCGGCTACTGGCAGGACCAGCTGGCCGGCTCACCCGACGTGATCGACCTCCCTGCCGACCGTCCGCGTCCGCGGGTTGCGTCGATGGGCGGCGCGTCGGTTCCGTTCGAACTACCCGCCGACGTGGTGACACGAGTCATCTCGGTGGCGCGTGAGCGCGGCATCACTCCCTTCATGGTTCTCCACGGAGCCCTCGCCGCCCTGATCTCTCGCCTCGCTGCGGTGGACGACATTACGATCGCGACCCCGGTCGCGGGGCGCGGCCGTCCGGAACTCGACCCTCTCGTGGGCATGTTCGTCAACACCCTCGTCCTGCGCACCGGCGTCGAGCCGTCGATGACGTTCGACCGTCTGCTCGACGATGTGCGCCGGGTGGACCTCGACGCTTACGCGAACGCCGACGTACCGTTCGAATACCTCGTCGAGAAACTGAACCCGGTCCGCTCGCAGGCCTTCGCGCCGCTCGCCCAGATATTGCTCAACGTCCTCGACGACACCGACGAACCGGTGTCGCTGGCCGGATTGCACATCGCACCGATGCAGACCGGCGACCGACCCAGTCAGTACGACCTCACCGTCGAGGTCCTGCAGGGCGCGGAAAGCTCGGCGTGGAGTGGCGTCATCCGCTACGCGACCGACCTGTTCGACCCGGCCACCGTCGGCACCTTTGCCGACCGGCTGCTCCGAACCGTCGAGACCCTGGTCGCGCGGCCTGACTCCGCGATCGGCGATGCCCCAGTCTTCGGCGACGTCGACTCGGAGGTCTCGGCCTGGTCCACCGGCGACCGGGTTCCGCTGCCCACCGCAGTGCTGCCGGATCTGCTCGCAGCCCAGGTGGCACCGAACGCACGGCGTACCGCACTCGTGTCCGGCGACCGCGAGATGAGCTACCGAGAGTTCGGTGCGCGTGTCGCGGAGACCGCGCGGGAGCTCATCGCGCGGGGAGTCGGACCAGACGTGGCCGTCGCGGTGTCCATTCCGCGTTCGGTCGAGATGCTCGTCGCCGTTCACGCCATCGTCACCGCCGGCGGACACTATGTGCCGGTCGACGTCGACGCGCCCGAGGACCGCGCTCGCTACATGCTCGAGACCGCCGACACGCGGCTTCTGCTGGTGGCCGCCGACGCACCGGTCTGGTCCGGTACCACCGACGTGGATCGCATCGTGATCGACTGTTCCTCCGAGGTGGACGTCGCGACGCCGGCGGTCACGGACGACGAGCGTGTCGCCCCATTGAGACCAGCGTCGGCCGCCTACACCATCTTCACGTCCGGATCGACCGGACGTCCGAAGGGTGTGACGGTCTCCCATGAGGCGATCGTGAATCGTCTGCAGTGGATGCAGTCCCGGTACGCCCTCAATGCGGCAGACGCGGTCCTGCAGAAGACCCCGTACACCTTCGACGTGTCGGTGTGGGAGTTGTTCTGGCCGTTGCTGACCGGCGCGCGACTCGTGATCGCCGAGCCCGATGGACACCGCGACCCGATGTACCTCGCCTCACTGATCGCGACGCAGCGGGTCACGACCCTGCACTTCGTGCCGTCCATGCTGTCGACCTTCGCCGACGTTCTCGCAGGCCAGGACTCCGCGGATCTCCGTTCGGTGCGGCAGGTCTTCACCTCCGGCGAGGCGCTCGCCCCGGCGGTGGCGGGGACCGCACTCGAGTTGCTGGCCGGAGCGAGCCTGCACAACCTGTACGGTCCGACCGAGGCTGCGGTGGATGTCACCGCGCACGAGGTGTTCGCCGGTGATCCGGCGATACCGATCGGTGCCCCGGTGTGGAATACGAGCGTCCACGTCCTCGATGCACGCCTGCGCCCGGTCCCGATCGGGGTGGCAGGTGAGCTGTACCTCGGTGGCGTTCAGCTGGCGCGCGGCTACGCCGGCCGTCCGGATCTCACCGCCGACAGGTTCGTCGCAGCACCTTCGGGTGCCCCCGGGCAGCGGCTCTACCGCACAGGTGACCTCGTTCGGTGGGCACGCGAGGGGGAACTGGAGTACTTGGGGCGCACCGACTTCCAGGTCAAGCTTCGTGGTCAGCGGATCGAACTGGGCGAGATCGAGGCTGTGCTTGCCTCCGCGCCCGGGGTGGTGAACGCCGCAGCCGCGGTGGTGTCGGCTCATGGTGGCGAACAGCTCGTCGGCTACGTCTCCGTTGCCGGGGCGGTCGATCTGGACGCCGTCAAGACGGTTGCAGCCGAGCATCTCCCGGAGTTCATGCGACCCACCGCATGGGTGGTGCTGGACGAGATGCCGCTGACCACTTCGGGCAAGATCGATCGAAAGGTGTTGCCCGCGCCGGTCTTCGAGGCCGCGGAGTACGTGGGCCCCGAAGACGAGAAGGAGTCTGCGATCGCCGCGGTGGTCGCCGACGTGCTCGGGGTCGAGAAGGTCAGCGTTGTCGAGTCGTTCTTCGACCTGGGCGGCAACTCGCTCTCTGCGACCCGGGTCGCCGCGCGGGCCGGTGAGATCTTCGGTGTCAATCTCGGAGTGCGAACGATCTTCGACGCGCCATCGGTGCGTGAGCTCGCCGCCGCGGTGTCCGAGCAGGATGCGGCGCTCGCACCCATCGTCGCAGTGGACCCGCGACCGGAACGGATACCGCTGTCCTTCGCCCAGCGACGCATGTGGCTGGTCAACCAGTTCGACACGGATTCGGCTGCCTACAACATCCCGACCGTGCTGCGTCTTACCGGTGACCTCGACACCGACGCTCTGCACGCGGCGATCGTCGGTGTGGTCCGCAGGCACGAAGTCCTGCACACGTCATTCCCGGCCGTCGACGGCGAGCCGTACCAGAAGATCGGACGCGCATCGACGATCGCAGCCCGGTTGGACTGGGACGTCGTGGACTCCGAGGAGGAGATCGCCGGGGCCGTCGACCGCGGATTCGACGTCGCCAAGCAGTGGCCGATCCGGATCCGGTTGTGGCAGGTCGACGACGGCGAACACATCCTCGCGATCGTCGTGCACCACATCGCCTTCGACGGCGAATCGATGGGCCCGTTCGTCTCCGATCTCGTCGCGGCGTATCTCGCCGAGATCGAAGAGCGCGACCCCGACCTCGCCCCGTTGGAGGTCCAGTTCGCCGATTTCGCGATCTGGCAGCACACCGTGCTCGGGGCGTTCGACGACCCGTCGTCGACCGTCGGCGGACAGCTCGACTTCTGGAGGAGTGCGCTGGCCGGGCTCCCGGACCTGGTGGAGTTGCCCACCGACCGTCCCCGGCCGGCAGTCGCCACCCGGCAGGGTGATCGGGTCGAGATGTCGATCCCCGCGGAGATCGCCGACCAGATCGGCAAACGGGCCACCGAACTCGGTGTGACACCGTTCATGGTGGTGCACGCGGCGTTGGCCGCCATGGTCGCCAGATTGTCGGCGAACGACGACATCGCCATCGGCACACCCGTCGCGGGCCGCGGCCAGGCGGTGCTCGATCCGCTCGTCGGCATGTTCGTCAACACCCTCGTCCTGCGTACCCAGGTCGACTCGGGGGCGTCGTTCGCCGATCTGCTGGACCGTGCGCGCGCAGCCGATGTCGAGGCGATGTCGAACGCCGACGTCCCCTTCGAAGTGGTCGTCGACGCGCTCCGGCCGACACGATCGGATGCGTTCGCGCCGTTCACCCAGATCTGGCTCACGTTCGACCAGACTGCTCTGCCCGAGCTGGCCGGTTCAGATCTTGCGGCTGGGGAGATAGCCGGCCTGCAGGTCGCGCCGGTCATCACCGGCTCGGTCCCGGCCCGCGTCGATCTGCTGGTCGGAGTCGTGCCCGGCGAGGGCGACTGGCGTATCGCGCTGCTGTACGCCACCGACCTGTTCGAGGCGACCACCGTGCTGACCTTCGGCGACTATCTCGTCGGAATCCTCGAGGCGGCACTGGCGGATCCGTCGGTGGCAGTGGGTGACCTCCCCCTGCGGGCGCGGGACCACGGTGGCCCCGCGGCGGCCCAGGCGCCGGAGTCCTCCTCGGTCGCCGGAGGCGCCGGCTACCGGGTACTCGATCCGCTGGAGGGCACAGACCCAGAGGTACTCGCCGTCAGCGGTCCGAGCACCGCACCGGTCCTGCTGCGGGAGATCTTCGCCGAGGCCGCCACGACCTGGGGACCACGCCAGGCAGTCGTCGACGCAGAGGGAGCGACCCTCACGTACGCGCAGCTCGACGCAGAGTCCAACCGGCTGGCCCGATGGCTGCTACGCCGCGGGGTCGGGACCGAGACCCTGGTCGCCCTCGCCATCGGCCGCTCCGCCCGGTTGTTGACCGCGATCTGGGCGGTGGCCAAGACCGGTGGCGCATATGTGCCCATCGATCCCGACTATCCGTCCGAGCGGGTCGCGGCGATGGTCGAGGACTCCGGAGCCGTTCTCGGCCTCAGCGTCTCAGGGTCCGGCGAGCTGCCGCGGGGCCGGTTCGGCAGCTGGGAGCGTCTCGACGATCCCGGCGTCGTCGCCGAGATCGAGACGATGAGCGCCGATCCGATCGTCGATGAGGAACGGCCGACACCGACGCGGGTGCACAACACCGCCTACGTGATCTTCACGTCGGGATCGACCGGGCGGCCGAAGGGTGTCGTCGTCACCCACACCGGTCTCGCGAACTTCGCCGCCGAGGAACGGAAGCGTTCCAGCGCAGACGAATACAGTCGCGTGCTGGGCTTCGCGTCGCCGAGCTTCGATGCGTCGGTGCTGGAGTACCTGCTGGCGACCGTCAGCGGTGGTGTCCTGATCTACCGTCCGAGCGAGGCGGTCGGCGGGCCGGAGCTGCAGGACTTCATGATGCGGCAGGCGGTCACCCATACGTTCTTGACGCCGACGGTCCTGTCCACGTTGCAGTCCACGGCGCTGCCGGCCCTGCGCGTCGTCTACGCCGGCGGCGAAGCGGTGCCTCAGGCACTCAAGGACGACTGGGCGACGATGCGTCGGATCCAGAACCTGTACGGCCCGACCGAGACCACCATCGGTGTCACCATCAGCGAGCCGATGCATATCGGTGCGCCGGTGTACCTGGGCCGTCCGATCGACGGCGTCGGGCTGCTGGTCCTCGACAACCGGCTCAAGCCTGTGCCCGTCGGAGTGCCCGGTGAGCTGTACGTCGTCGGACACGCCATCTCGCGTGGCTACCTGGACCACCCGGCGCTGACCGCGGTGCGGTTCGTCGCCAATCCGTACGGGATTCCCGGGGACCGCATGTACCGGACCGGTGACGTCGTGCGGTGGCGCAAGGACGACTCCGGCCAGGTCGTACTCGAGTACTCGGGCCGCAGCGACGACCAGGTCAAGCTGCGCGGTCTACGCATCGAACTCGGGGAGATCGAGAGCACGCTGACCTCGCACCGTGCCGTGGACTCCGCGGTGGTGGTCGGGGTCGGCGGGTCGGTGGCAACGGCGCTGGCCGCATACGTGGTCGGCGACCGCGACTCGATCGATGTGACCGAACTGCGGACACACCTGTCCGAACGGCTACCGGCGCACATGGTTCCGGCGTCGATCACGGTGCTTGACTCTCTGCCGCTGACACCGGTCGGCAAGCTCGACAAGGCCGCACTCCCAGAGCCGGTCATCGAGGTGGGGGAGTACGTCGCCCCGGCCGACGATGCCGAAGCCCATGTCGCCGCGGTATTCGCCGATGTGCTCGGCGTGGAACAGGTGTCGGTCACCGACTCGTTCTTCGATCTCGGGGGCAATTCTCTGTCGGCGACCAGGGTCGTCGCCCGTGTCAGCGAACGCCTCGGCCGGCCGGTCTCCGCGCGTGACCTGTTCGATGCGCCGAGCGTGCGTGCCCTGGTGGCCGGCACCGCTGGACGTGACGCCTCGGGTCGCGAACCCCTGGTCGCGGGTCCGCGCCCGGTCCGCATCCCGCTGTCCTACGCCCAGCAGAGAATGTGGTTCATCAACCAGTTCGACACCACCTCACCGGCGTACAACGTGCCCGTCGCATTGCGGGTGGCCGGTGACCTCGACCTCGACGCGCTGCATGCCGCGGTCACCGACACGGTGGCACGACACGAGGTGCTGCGCACCGTCTTCCCCGCCGAGGACGGCACCCCTCACCAGCAGGTGCTCGACGTGGATGAGGCCGCCCGACGCCTGGACTGGCGGACGGCCGGGAGCGCCGACGACATACGTGCCGCTGCCGTCGAGGGTTTCGACGTCAAGCGCGATCTGCCCATCCGGGTCCGGGTGGCCGAGGTCGACGCCGGCGACCACCTGGTGCTCCTCGTGACCCATCACATCGCCTCGGACGGCGAGTCGGCCCCCGTCCTCGCCCGCGATCTGGTCACCGCATACGCCGCCCGGGTCAGCGGCCGGGCACCGGAATGGCGGGCCCTCCCGGTGCAGTACGCGGACTTCGCCCTGTGGCAGCGCCGGGTTCTCGGAGACCCGGACGACCCCTCTTCCGTTCTCGCGGCACAGATCGAATACTGGCGGGGGCGCCTCGTCGACCTGCCTGAGGTGTTGCCCCTGCCCACCGACCGCCCACGGCCGCCGGTGTTCGATCCGACCGCGGGCCGGGTCGACTTCACCATCGAGCCCGCGGTCATGGGCGCGGTGGGTGAACTCGCCGGTGCCGTCGGCGGGACACCGTTCATGGTCGTCCACGCCGCGCTCGCCGCGACCCTCGCACGCGTGGCCGGGACCGACGACATCGCGGTCGGCGCGGCCGTCGCCGGACGTGGCGAGGCCGCACTCGACGAGATGGTGGGCATGTTCGTGAACACGGTGGTGTTGCGAACCGTCGTCGACTCTGCGGAGTCTGTCCGCGACTTGCTCGCCCGCGTTCGGCAGGAGGATCTCGACGCGTTCGCGCACGCCGATGTGCCATTCGAGCAGATCGTCGAAGCGATTGCGCCGCAACGATCCACCGCGCATGCACCGCTCTTCCAGGTCGGCTTCAACTATCTCGTGGAATCCGACCAGGAAGACATCGCCGAGGCACTCACGTCGTTCGGGGTGGGCTTCGAGGAAGCCGCCGCCCCCGCGACGAAGTTCGACCTCGCCTTCGCTTTCACCGAACGTGCCGGTGAGTCCGACGCCCGGGAACTCCGCGGTGAGGTCTCCTTCGCCGCCACACTTTTCGACACGGATACCGTCGACCGTTTCGTCGGTGTGCTCCGCCTGGTCCTGGCCGCGATGACTGCGGATCCGGACCGACCGGTCGGGGAGATCGCCATCGTCGACGACGAGACACGCGCTCGGCTGGCGCCTGTGGCCCTCGCCCGTACCGAGGGTGTCCAACCGGCCACCTTGACCGACATGCTCGCCGCGCGAGACCTCGACCTCGATCGCCCCGCGGTGATCGAGGGGGACCGGGTCATGACCTACCCTGAGTTCGAGGCGGTGACCAACAGGTTCGCCCGAGAACTCATCGAACGTGGCGTCGGTTCGGAAATTCCCGTAGCAGTTGGCATCTCGCGGTCCATGGAGTCGGTGATCGCGGTGTGGTCGGTCATCAAGGCCGGCGGCGCCCACCTTCCGGTGGATCCGCGGCACCCCGCCGACCGGATTCGTCACATGCTCACCGATTCGCGGGTGTCGGTCGGTGTGACCGTCGCGGGCGACGCGGCGTCCTTCCGTGGGCTGACCGACACCGACTGGGTGGTGCTGGACGATCCCGCGACCGGCGCCCGGATAGCGGGTCGGTCGGATGCCCCGATCGCCGACGGTGAACGCCTGGCGGCGGTTCGCCTCGACAACCTCGCCTATCTCATCTACACCTCGGGATCGACCGGGCGGCCCAAGGCCGTGGCGGTTTCCCACCGCGGCATCGCCGACCTCCTCTCCCGGCAGCTCACGGTGTCCGGGAAGGGGCCCGACGTGCGGGTGCTGCACGTGGCGTCACCGAGTTTCGACGCTGCGTTCTTCGAGTTGATGTGGGGTTACCTACCCGGTTTCACGACCGTGATCGCGCCGGCGGATGCCTATGCCGGCGAACCTCTGGCAGAGGTGGTCACGGCGGGCGGCGTCACCGACATGGTTGTCACGCCGTCCGTTCTCGGGACCCTGTACCCAGAGTTGATTCCCACGGTCCGTCACCTCCTGACCGCAGGCGAGCCCTGCCCGCCTGAGCTGGTGGCCCGCTTCGCGAACCTGAGTCCGATCTGGAACTTCTACGGTCCCGCCGAGGCCACGGTGCTGTCCACCGTCGGCGCGATGGTGCCGGACCGTCCGATCACGATCGGGCGCCCGATCCCCGGCTTCGCGTGGTGCTCCTCGACAATCGTCTGCAGCCCGTTCCCGTGGGAGTCGTCGGCGAAATCTACGTCATCGCCGATGGCGTCGGCCGCGGATACCTCCATCGACCCGATCTCACGGCCGCGCGCTTCGTAGCCGCGCCGTTCGCGTCCCCCGGCACACGCATGTACCGGACGGGCGACCTCGCTCGCTGGACCGTCGACCACGAACTTCTCTACGCAGGACGCTCGGACTTCCAGGTCAAGATCAACGGTCAGCGAGTCGAGCTGGGGGAGATCGACGCCGCGCTGAGCGAGGAGCCGGGAGTCGATCAGGCGTTCACGCTCGGGATGGACAGTCCGACGGGGACCAAGCGCCTCATCGGCTACGTGGTGACCACGGAGCCTGCCGCCTTCGACGCCGAAGCCGCGCGGAAGCGACTGGCCGGGCGGCTCGCGGAATACATGGTGCCGTCGGCGATCGTGGCAATGGACGAGGTTCCACTCACGCCGACGGGCAAGCTCGACCGGACGGGTTTGCCGGTCCCGGGAATCGTCGACAACGACACCTTCGAGTCCCCGGCCACCCCGACCGAACAGGTCCTTGCCGACGTCTTCTCGATGGTCCTGGGTGACCCCCAGATCTCGGTTACCCGTTCGTTCTTCGAACTGGGCGGCGACAGCATCATGTCCATCCAGTTGTCCTCGCTACTCCGTGCCGCTGGACTGACCGTCACCCCGCGGGACATCTTCGAGTACCGCACGGTCCGGGCCCTGGCCGCTGTCGCCCGTAGTGGTGAGGGCGAAGTCCTCGCCGAATTGCCTGGTGGCGCAACCGGTCCGGTTACCGCGCCCCCGATGGCGCACTGGTTGCTCGAGCATGCCGCCACCCTCGCCGACATTGCCGACTTCTCCCAGTCGGCGGTACTGGCCCTACCCGACGTGTTCACCGAAGAACAACTCGCCCAAGTCATCTCGGCGGTCGTCGCCCACCATCCGATGTTGTCGGCGACGTTCGCGGTTGACGACGACGGCGTGCCGGTCCTGACCGCGGGCGGGCCGTTCGACGCGACAGCCGCGATCAGCATGATGGAGACCTCGGCACGACCCGGCGAGACAGAGTTCACTTCCACCGTGCTCGATGCCCACCGGCAGGCCCTCGGCCGACTCGATCCTGCGACCGGCACGATGGCGCAGTTCGTCGCGCTCCGGCCCACCGATGGGGAGAACGGCCGTCTACTCGTCGTGGTCCACCACCTGGCCGTGGACGCGGTCTCCTGGCAGGTGCTCGTCACCGATCTCGCCACTGCATGGGCTCAGGTGGCCGCCGGTGCGGTCGTGGAACTGCAGCCGGTTGGCACGTCGTTCCGCCGGTGGGCGGACGTACTCGCCGGCCTCGCCGACTCGAGCGACGCCGACCGGGCGTTCTGGAGCCGCCAGCTGCCCGCGGGGCCGCAGGCGTGGGCACCCCTCGATCGTGCCCGGGACAGGATGTCTACCGTCCGGAGCCTGGCCGTCGAGGTTCCCGCGGATGTCGCCGAACCGTTGCTCGTCGACGTACCGGCCGCCTTCCGATCGGCCGTCGACGACGCACTGATCGCAGCCCTCGCCGTCGCCGTCGGTGCGTCGGGAGAACTCGGGTCGGTACCGGTGCTGCTCGAAGGACACGGTCGGGAGGAGGAGGTCGCGCCGGGCGCGGATCTCGCCCGCACCGTCGGCTGGTTCACCTCGATCATGCCGATCGAAGTCGACGTGGCCGGCAGTACTCCCGCTGACGCCGCGGCACTGGTCCAGCGTGTCAAGGCGGTCAAGGAGACACGCCGGTCCATGCCTGCCCGGGGCCTGTCCTTCGGCTCCGCCCGCTACCTCGACCCCGCGTCGGGTCTGCGCGACCGGCCGCTACCCGAGGTGAGCTTCAACTACTTCGGCAACACCGCGGCGGCGGTGGAGAACGGTGACCTGGTCCCGTTCACCCCGGTGCCCGAGCGCTACAGCCTCCCGCCGACCGCATCGGGGGCGATGGCGGTCTCCGCGGTGCTCTCGGTGAACGTGTCGACGATCGTCGTCGACGGACGCCGAGTGCTGCACGCCGAACTCACCTTCCCGTCGGCGGTCCTCGACGACGCCGAGGTGACCGAGATCGCCGGTCGCTGGCTCGAGGCACTGCGGACTCTCGTCGGCTGGGTCGGCGACGGCGGCGTCCCGGGCCGGACTCCGTCGGATGTCTTGGCTCCCGGGCTGACCCAGGCGGAGGTCGACGATCTCACCGCACGTTTCGGCGACGCCGAGATCTGGCCGCTGTCCCCGCTCCAGCGCGGACTCTTCTATCAGGCCGAGCTGGCAGCGGAATACGAAGCGGCGGACGTGTACGTCACCCAGGCCACGCTGTCACT
The DNA here is from genome assembly GCF_001942325.1 of Gordonia sp. CNJ-863. Classification (NCBI taxonomy): domain Bacteria; kingdom Bacillati; phylum Actinomycetota; class Actinomycetes; order Mycobacteriales; family Gordoniaceae; genus Gordonia; species Gordonia sp. CNJ-863. The sequence continues at coordinate 208,051 of NZ_MKKG01000066.1, read as the reverse complement.
GCACGGGACGCTCGAGCCGGACCGGATGCGTCACGCGAGTCGACTGTTGCTCGCACGCCATGCGATCCTCCGGTCGGCCTACGTGCGCACGAACGCCGGAACCGTCGTCGCAGTGGTCCCGCCTGAGGTCGAGCCCGAGTGGTCGGTGGTCGATCTGCGCGATGTCTCCGCCGCCGAACTCGACGACCGCCGGAACGCGGTGGCCGACGCGGAGCGGGAATCGCGGTTCGAGATGGCGCGGCCCGGACTCATCCGCTTCGCGCTGATCGCCGAACCGGGCGACCGTCACAGCCTGGTGATCACCAACCATCACATCCTCCTCGACGGGTGGTCGGGACCGCTGGTGCTCACCGATCTCCTCGTCGCCTACTTCACCGGGTCGATCCTGACCGCGTCTGATGCGTCAGGTTACGACGCATTCCTGCGATGGTTGGGCCATCGCGATCGCGACGCCGGACTGGCGGCCTGGCGCGAGACCCTTGCCGGGGTAGAGGGTCCGACACTCGTCGCCCCGACACAGATGTCGCCGGAGCAGCGGCCCCTTCCGCGCGATCTCGCGGTCGAGCTCGACGCGGCGGCGGCAGCGTCGCTGACCGAGCTAGCACGTACGCGAGAGTTGACCCTGTCCGTGGTGCTGCAGACCGCGTGGGCGGTCCTGTTGTCGCGTATGACGGGGCAGCGGTCGGTGGTGTTCGGCGAGACCGTCTCCGGCCGGCCCGCCGATCTCGACGGTGCCGAGGCCATCGTGGGGCTGTTCATCAACACCCTGCCGGTCGCCGTCGACGTCGACCCCCGCGCAACGGTTGCCGACGTCATGGGACGGCTACAGCGCGCGAAGACCGCGGTGCTGGACCACCACCACATCGGACTCGCCGAGATCGCCGCGGCGATCGGGGAGAGCGCTCTCTTCGACACCCTGACGGTGTACGAGTCCTATCCGGTCGATACGTCGAGCGCGGCGGACGCCGTCGCAGGCGGTGAACTCGAGGTCCGCGGTGTGTCCGGGCGCGACGCGACGCATTACCCGCTGACCCTCGCCGCGGCGCCGTCGGCGGGTGGTCTCACGCTGACACTGAAGTACCTGCCGGACGTGTTCGACGAGCCGACCGTCGCCGGCTTCGCCGCGGTCGTCCGTCGGCTACTGGGATCGTTCGCCGCCGACCCCGAGCGCATCATCGGGCAGATCGAGTTGCTCGACGCCGAGGCGATGACCGCACGGCTCGCGGTCACGGGTGCGACGCCGGCCCCGGTGCTCACCCTCCCCGAGATGCTGAGTGGCTCCGCGGCTCGCCATGCGTCGTCGACCGCAGTGATCTACGACGGCAGTGCACTGACCTATGCCCGCGTCGACGAACTGAGCAACTCCCTGGCCAGGATGCTGATCGAGCGCGGTGTCCGCGTGGAATCAATGGTGTTGTCGGCCTTCTCCAGGTCCGACCTGATGTACATCGCGATGTGGGCGGTGGCCAAGGCCGGCGGGGTCCTCACGCCCATCGACCCGAAGTACCCCAGCGATCGGGTGCGGATGGTCGTCGAGGACAGCGGTGCGGCACTCGGCCTGGCCGAGGCCGCGAGCGTCGAGTCGCTCCCGGCCGGACCCGAGTGGATCGTCATCGACCACGCTGCCCTGCAGACGATCTCGAACCGGTGGCCGTCCGATCCGGTCACCGACGCCGACCGTGGGGCGCCGATCCGCCCGCACAACGCCGCGTACGCGATCTTCACCTCTGGTTCCACCGGACGCCCGAAGGGTGTCATGGTCAGCCACACCGGCTTGCGCAACGTCGCCGACGGTCTACGCGACAAGCACCGTTCGGGCCCCTCGTCGCGGTGGCTGGCAGTCAGCTCACCGGCCTTCGACGCCACGATGCTCGAGGTACTGGGCGCGTTCCCGAACGGAGCCACCCTGGTGGTGTCACCGGCGGACACCTACGGCGGACCGGAGCTGACGCGTTTCGTCGACGAGCACCGAACCACTCACGCGTTCCTCGTCCCCAGTGTCGCGGCGACCATGCCCGATGTCGCCGATGGTGTACTCACGAACCTCATGCTCGGGGGCGAAGCGGTGCCCGAGACCGAGGTCGCCCGGTGGGTCACACCGGATGGCGGGCGCACCCTGTACAACGGGTACGGCCCCACCGAGACCACGATCATCGCGATAACTGCTCGCGATCTCCGGCCAGGTGCGCGTGTGGTGATCGGCGATCCGATGCCCGGTGTCGCCCCTCGGGTCCTCGACGAGTCCCTGCACCCGGTCCCGGTCGGCATGGCGGGCGAGCTCTATCTGGCGGGGCCGGAGTTGTCGCGCGGCTACGTCAACCAGAGCGGGCTGACCGCCGAGCGATTCGTGGCGGACCCCTACGGCGAACCGGGGTCGCGGATGTATCGCACCGGCGATCTCGTCAAGTGGCGGTCTGACGATCAACTCGAGTATGTGGGTCGCACGGACTTCCAGGTGAAGGTCCGCGGTCTGCGTATCGAGACCGGCGAGGTCGAGTCGGCGCTGTTGCGAGTCGAGGAGGTGACCGCGGCGGCAGTCATCGCCGTCGAGCGCCCGGCGGGCACCGCACTGGCCGGTTATGTCACGCTCTCCGGCGGGGTCGACAAGACGCCGGGGCAGATCCTGTCCGAATTGGGGGCACTGTTGCCCGCCTACATGGTCCCCTCGAGTCTGATGGTGCTCGAACGGATTCCGCTGAACCCGATCGGCAAGGCCGACCGCCGGGCTCTCCCGGAACCCGAGTTCGCCTCCACCGAGACGGTGGCGCCGCGGAACCCGTCGGAGGAGGCGATCGCCGCAGTTTTCCGCGAGGTCCTCGCGGTCGACGATGTGTCGGTGACGGCGTCGTTCTTCGACCTGGGTGGTAACTCCCTGTCGGCGACCCGGGTCGCCGGACGGCTGTCGGAACTGGTGGACCGTCGAGTCGGGGTGCGCGATCTCTTCGATCATCCGTCGGTTGCCGAACTCGCCCGGCATCTGCCCCCGCCGGACGGAACCGGTGTCGCGCCGATCGTCGCAGGGCCACGGCCTGAACGTGTTCCCCTGTCACTGGCGCAGCAGCGCATGTGGTTCATCAATCAGCTCGACACCACGTCGCCGGCGTACAACATCCCGACCGGACTGCGTCTGCGGGGGCCGCTCGACGTCGACGCCCTGCAGGCCGCGCTCGGCGACGTCGTCGAGCGCCACGAGGTGCTGCGGACGACTTATCCGTCGATCGACGGCGACCCGGTCCAGGCGATTGCCGAACCGCGAGACGCCCTGCGCGATCTCGATTTCGCCGTGGTCGAATCCCAGGAGGAACTGATCGCCGCCGCGACGCGAGGTTTCGACGTGACAGTCGACTCCCCGTTACGGGTGCGCCTGTTCGCCGAGACCTCGGACGGGCGATCGCATCTGCTGGCCGTGGTCGTCCATCACATCGCTGCCGACGGTGAGTCCATGGGACCGTTCGTGCGCGACCTCGTGGTCGCCTACGAGTCGCGCCGCACCGGATCGGAGCCGAACTGGGCGCCGCTGCCGGTGCAGTTCGCCGACGTCGCGCTCTGGCAACGCGCCGTCCTCGGGTCCGTCGACGATCGCCGATCCGTTCTGGGACGACAGCTCGACTACTGGGTCGAGCACCTCGCCGGCATTCCGGACGTCATCGACATCCCCACGGACCGCCCGCGTCCCGCCGTCGCCTCGCAGCGCGGGGCCCTCGTGGAATTCGAGGTGCCGCCCGCCGTCGCGGACAGGACGGCACAAACCGCGCGACTCCTCGGTGTGACACCGTTCATGGTGGTTCACGCAGCGCTCGCCGTGCTGCTGTCGCGACTGTCGGCAGACGACGACATCGCCATCGGCACGCCGGTCGCGGGTCGTGGCCGGCGGGAGATCGACGACCTCGTCGGAATGTTCGTGAACACCCTGGTTCTGCGCACTGAGGTGAGGCCGGGAACGACTTTCGCCGAGCTGGTCGACCAGGTCCGCACGACCGACCTCGACGCGTTCGCCAACTCCGACGTGCCGTTCGAGTATCTCGTGGAGAAGCTCAACCCCGTCCGGTCACAGTCGTTCGCGCCTCTGTCCCAGGTGATGCTGACATTCGGTCAGCCCTCGCCGTCCGCGCCGGACGCCGACGTGGACGGGGACGACCTGACTGTCGAACCGGTGGCCCCGGCCGACTATCCGGCTCAAGTCGACCTCACCTTCGGGATCACGACGGCGGGATCGGGCGATCCTTGGCACGGATCCCTGATCTACGCCACCGACCTCTTCGACGCCGCGACGGCCGAGCGCATGGCTGACCAGTTGGTACGGGTACTCGACAGCGCCACGGTGGATCCCGGCCTCGCGGTCGGCGACGTTCCGGTCTTCGACCAGGACACCGCGCAGGTGGCCGAGTGGGAATCTGGACCCGACGTGTCGGTGGCGCCCGCAGTGCTACCCGATCTCGTCGGACGACAGATCGCCGCCACCCCGGACGCGACCGCCCTGGTGGTGGAGGGCCGGGAGGTCTCTTACGCTGAGTTCGGTGGACGCGTGGCCCGTCTGGCGCGAACCCTGATCGAGCGGGGTGTCGGGCCAGACGTGCCGGTGGCAGTCGCGATTCCGAGATCGGTCGAGCTCCTGGTCGCCGTGCACGCCGTAGTCGCCGCGGGCGGACACTACGTCCCGATCGACGTGGATGCGCCGGCGGATCGGCTGCGCCATATCGCGACGACCGCAGGGGTGCGACTGGCCCTGGTGGCCGGCGCAGGAGAGCAGCTCCCAGACCTCGATCTGGACCGTGTCGTCGTCGACTGTGACGAGCCCGTCGGACGCCATGCACCCCGTTGGGTGTCGGCCGAGGAGCGCACCGGCGTCCTGCTACCGGACCACCTCGCCTACACCCTCTTCACCTCCGGCTCGACCGGGCGTCCCAAGGGTGTCGCGGTCTCGCACGCGGCGATCGTCAACCGCCTGGAGTGGATGCAGGGCGCCTTCCCGATCGCCGGTGACGACGTGGTGCTGCAGAAGACCCCGGTGACGTTCGATGTGTCGGTGTGGGAGCTCTTCTGGCCGTTGATGACCGGCGCCCGACTGGTCATCGCACGCCCGGACGGGCATCGGGATCCGCACTATCTGGCCCAGGTGATCGCCGACCAGGCGGTGTCGACCCTGCACTTCGTCCCGTCCATGCTCTCGACATTCCTCGAGGTGATCGGGCCGGACGGCGTCGGACGTCTCGACTCCGTTCGGCGGCTGTTCACTTCCGGTGAGGCGTTGCCGGTGTCCGTGGCCGCGGACGCGTCGACGAGGCTGCCGGAGGTGAGCGTGCACAACCTCTACGGGCCCACCGAGGCAGCGGTGGACGTCACCCATCACCCGGTGTCGGCGGGCGACACCGTCATCCCGATCGGCGTACCGGTGTGGAACACGACGGTGCGGGTTCTGGATGCGCGATTGCGTCCGGTACCCGTCGGGGTCAACGGTGAGCTGTACCTCGGAGGTGTGCAGTTGGCTCGTGCCTACTCGAGTCGCGCCGATCTGACGGCCGACCGCTTCGTCGCCGATCCGTTCGGTGCCCCGGGCGCACGTCTCTATCGCACGGGCGACCTCGTCCGGTGGAACGAAGGCGGGCAGTTGGAGTACCTGGGCCGCACCGATTTCCAGGTCAAGCTACGTGGTCAGCGCATCGAACTCGGTGAGATCGAGTCGGTCGCCGCATCGGCTCCGGGCGTCGCGCACGCGGTCGCGGCGGTCGTGGAGGCAGCCGGCGAAGAGCGCCTGGTGGGTTATGTCGCCGGGGCGGACCCCGCAGCCGTCGATCTGGACGTCGTCAAGGACGTCGTGGCCCGGGGCCTACCCGAGTACATGAGGCCCACTGCATGGGTCGTCCTCGAGGAGATGCCCCTCAGCGCGGCGGGCAAGATCGACCGGAAGGCTCTCCCGCAGCCTGTTGTAAAGCCGGCGGAATACGTGCCGCCGGCAGACGAGACCGAGTCGCTCATCGCCGAGGTCGTCGGCGAGGTTCTGGGGATCGAACGCGTGAGCGTGACCGAGTCGTTCTTCGACCTCGGTGGCAACTCCTTGTCGGCGGCGCGCGTCATCGGACGATTGCGTGAAAAGACCGGTCGTGCGGTCGATCTCGCGTGGCTCTTCGCAGACCCGACCGTGAGAGGTCTCGCCAGCCGTGTGCTCGCAGATCTCCGGGCCGAATCGTCGGCCGCGCTGACCGGTGACATCGTGATCCCGCTACGGGCCGAGGGACGGGGTGCGCCACTCTTCTGTGTGCATCCTGCAGGCGGTCTGGCGTGGTTCTACGGCGGTCTGGCGCCATATGTGGCGGACCGGCCGATCTACGGCGTACAGGACCCGCACGTGGTGACGGGTGAGGAACCTGCCGATTCGGTCGTGGAGATGGCGCGTCGTTATCTGAGCGAGATCCGCGCGGTGCAACCGACCGGCCCGTACCACCTGCTCGGTTGGTCTCTCGGTGGTGTGATCGCCCAGGAGATCGCGGTGCAGATCCAGGCGTCCGGAGAGACCGTCGGGCTCGTCGCGCTCATGGACGCGGCCCCGTCGGTGGCCGATCTCGCCCGCGATGATCGCACGGAGTCCGAGCCTGATGTGGCCGAACTGCTCGGGGCATGGCGGACACTGTTCGATCTGGAACCCGCCGACGGAGGGGAGGCGACGCCGGAACAGGTCGCCGAGCTGATCCGGACCCAGCTGCGGGCCACCGGACTGCTCGACGACGATCAGATCGACCGGATCATGACGAGCTTCCGCGTCGCCGACACCGTAATGGCCGAACACACGCCGTCGGCGCTGTCGGGTGACGTCGTCGTGTTCACCGCCATCGCCGACAAGGAGAATCCCGCCCGGGTGGCGGCGAGTTGGCGACCTTACGTCAGCGGCGACGTCGTGAACCACGACGTCGACGTCCCCCATCTCGGCATGGCCGATGGAGCGGCCCTCGCCCTGATCGGTCCGTTGTTGGACAAGGCACTTCGGATCTTGCCGGCACAGTGACCAGAAATGAGACCCTGGTGACAGAGTCTCGAGCAGAACGACCGAACCCAAAAGTGAAAGGACAAGACCATGACCAACCCATTCGACGACGAGAACGGTCGCTTCTACGTGCTCGTCAACGACGAGAACCAGCATTCGCTGTGGCCGACCTTCGCGGACATCCCAGCCGGATGGACCAAGGTGTTTGGCGAGGACAGTCGCGCTGCGTGCCTCGAGTACGTCGAGCAGAACTGGACGGACCTCCGGCCGAAGAGCCTCATCGAGGCCATGGAAGCGGACAAGGGCGCCGGTTCCTAAACCGCTTTGTCCGGTATCGATCTACCGGAATGTCGGGACGATCGCGCGTGAATAACAAGTTAACCAACGATTCGCAGTGCACTACCGTAACTAGAACCCCACCAGTAACATGAAGTTGCATTTTCCTCGCAGATTTGCTTGTGGAATGTGCCACAGATGCTGAAGTAGGAGTCCTCAAATTCTTTGAGGTAGGGCACACTGTGTGGAAGGGCCGCAACGTACCAACGTCTGGGGAGGCGAGGACGCCGCGGTCACGCCGAAGTGGCGGGGGGAAAGGTAGTTTGACCATGGACGATCTGCTGCACGACATTCAGAATCGTGGTGCGATCACGCCGCATCTCACTGCGGTGCGGTTGGGCGACAAGGCGCTCTCGTACGGGGAGCTCGCTGACAGTATCGAGGACTACGACACGGTGCTTGCCGACCAGGGCATGTCTCACACCGCTGCGTTTTACGCGGCGCTGATGCACTGCGTGCCCGCGCTTGCCGACATCGAGCCCGCCGAGGCCCGGCTGCAGGTGATCGGTGAGGTTCAGGCATGGCTCGGGCGTGAGCGCGGGGAGGTCGCCAGCGTGCGCCCCCGCCTTCGCGCTGTCAGCTAGGCCCACAGCACGCAACGTCTCGACGACGAGACCCGCCCGGTGACACCGGGCGGGTCTCGTCGTCTGGGACTACGTTCGTTTTGCGACGATTCGCGGGAATCTGTATTTGCGGGTGCGGGTGCTGCGAACTGGCGGTGTCGGTTCAAAGACCGAAAATCAGTGCCAGGACCAAAATGATCGGCCCGCCGACGACGACACTTCCGGCGCCACAGACGATTCCGGTGACCGCGCGACCGGTGCCTCTACGTGTCGCGGGTGCACGGCTGACCTGTCTGATCCCCACGATGCCGGCGACGATCGCGACCATTCCGAGAATTGCCCCGAGTCCGAGGACGAGGGTCATCGGAACCGCGATCAAACCGGTTGTCAGCGCCAGCGATGCGGCGGGCGCTACCGTACGGCGTACCGTCGGCGACGAATACGGCAACGGTCGGAAAGCGGGAGCCGGCCGGAAATCGATGATCGACACCGGCCGGCGAGTCGACGGTCGGGCGGGTCCGCTCGAGGTGATGCCGAGAACGGGGTTCTGGTCGGCGGAGATCTGCAGGTCCCAGAAGTCGCCCACTGGCGGGAGTGCGGCGTGGTCCGCCGGTGCCGGGCGCACACGCGGCTCTACGCGTGTGACGGGCCGCGGCGAGGGCCCAGGTGTCTGATGTTCGGCAGGAGGCGCGGCCTCTGCTGCGGAGTCTGACGCCGCGGGAAGTGAGTTGTCGTCGAGATCGTTGACCGCGGGCCATCGGTCATGACGTTCGGTGATCGCCGGTGGGAACGGCTGGGTGGGAATGTCGACGCGCACGGCACCTCCTCGCTCGACGGCTCGCTGGACGGGCCGTACCGGGGCGAGTCTACCGGCGAGGAGGAAGTGCCTGCCGGTGTCAGCGTCCGGTGGCCATTCCGGCGAGCTGGGTGACGGCGTCGGCGCTGAGCTTCCAGCCGCCGTCGGCGTCGACATAGGTGAGCTTGATGTCGACCGGGGCCGGGGCATGCGGGCTGGCGACCGAGACCATGGCGACGGCCTGCTTGTCGCCGTCCTTCGAGACGTCCTTCACGGTGTAGACCTCAGGGGTGTAGCCGGCGACCGACGAACCCTTCGCGAAGGCGATGACCGCAGCCTTGGTGGCGGGCTCCGAGGTGTCGACGACGGTGTCGATCTCGTCGGCAGGTGTCGCCGGGTCGACGGCCTTGCGCAGAATGTCCTGGGCCCTCGAGTCGCTGAGGCCGGTCACCTCGTCGATCGCGTCACCGGCGGCGGTGGAGACCTCGGACGCGGCGGACTCAACTGCAGTCGACACCTTGCTGGTGGCCTCGTCCACGTCCTCAGATGAGCAGGCGGTGGCAACGAACAGCGCGGACCCGGCCATGGCGATGGCGGCGACGGACTTCCGGATCTTCATTGATTCCCCTTCATGCGACGCCTCCGCGGATCGGCACCGCGGAGTAGTGAGCCAACACTAACCCAGCGCTGAGACGGAATTAATCGGACCGCGGTCCGGTTATGCTGGGCGAGGCTGCCAGAGCAGCAGGATCGGCACGCAACGGGAGGCGCGACATGCAGTTCGGAATCTTCAGCGTCAGCGACATCACGACGGACCCCACCACGGGCAGGACCCCCTCCGAGAACGAACGGATCAAGGCGATCGTCGAGATCGCCAAGAAAGCCGAGGACATCGGCCTCGACGTGTTCGCCATCGGGGAGCACCACAACGAGCCGTTCTTCTCGTCCTCGCCGACGACGACCCTCGCCTACATCGCCGCGCAGACACAGCGTCTGCAGCTCAGTACGGCGACCACACTCATCACCACCAACGACCCGGTGAAGATCGCCGAGGACTTCGCCATGTTGCAGCACCTCGCCGACGGGCGCGTCGACCTGATGCTCGGGCGCGGGAACACCGGACCGGTGTACCCGTGGTTCGGTCAGGACATCCGCCAGGGCATCCCGCTCGCGATCGAGAACTACCACCTGCTCCACCGTCTGTGGACCGAGGACGTGGTCGACTGGGAGGGCCGGTTCCGTACCCCGCTCACGTCGTTCACCTCGATCCCGCGCCCGCTAGACGGCGTCGCGCCGTTCGTGTGGCACGGATCGATCCGCAGTCCGGAGATCGCCGAGCAGGCCGCGTATTACGGCGACGGCTTCTTCGCCAACAACATCTTCTGGCCAAAGGAACACTTCCAGCGGCTCATCGCCTTCTACCGCGAGCGGTATGAGCACCACGGACATGGCAAGGCCCATCAGGCCATCGTCGGCCTGGGCGGGCAGTTCTTCATCAGACCGCGCTCGCAGGACGCAGTGCGCGAGTTCCGGCCGTACTTCGACAACGCACCCGTCTACGGTCACGGCCCGTCGCTCAAGGAATTCACGTCGCAGACCCCGCTGACGGTGGGCAGCCCCGCCGAATTCGTCGACAAGACGCTGTCGTTCCGCGAGAGCTTCGGGGACTACCAGCGACAGCTGTTCCTCGTCGACCATGCGGGCCTGCCATTGAAGGTTGTCCTCGAGCAGCTCGACCTGCTCGGCGAGGTCCTGCCCGAGCTGCGCGAGGGGTTCGCTCAGGGTAGGCTCGCCGACGTTCCCGACGCGCCGACACACGCGTCGCTGGTGGCCGCGCGCTCACGAGTATGAGACTCGCCGCTCCCTATAGGCAGCTGGGTATGCCGAGTCTACCCGGACATTGTGCCTGGTCCGGAATCCTCCGCCTCGCCTAAGCCTCTCGAACTTGGTAAGGTTCGCTAAGGAGGGGAGGTCCGAAAAGCGGGATTTGCGACTGGAGACCAGGATGCCGAAGCTGAGTGTGATCATTCCCGTCCTCGACGAAGAAGATGCCATCGGACCCTGTCTGGAGGCCATAGCTGCTCAGACCTATCCGGTGGACGAGTGTGTCGTCGTTGACAACAACTGCACGGACCGCACGATCGAGATCGCGCGAACCTTCGAAAATCGCCTACCCCTCAGGATCGTGGCGGAGAAGCGGGCTGGAGTTGCCTGGGCTCGTGAGCGAGGTTTCGAAGTTGCCATCGGTGACCTGTTGGGGCGCATCGACGCCGACACCCGTCTAGAACCCAACTGGGCGCAAACCGTCGTGGATTTCTTCGAACAGCGACCGGATGTCGCGGCGGCGTCGGGCGCTACGTATCCGTATGACGTCCCATTTGCCGGCTGGTTTGAGCGCAGAGTCAGGCGCATGGCGGATGCGGATCGCGGACGCGAACGAGAAAACTTATACGGCGCGAACATGGTCGTCCGCCGGGAAGATTGGGATTCGACCCGTGCCTTGCAGCTCCTCGAGACCGACTTGCTCGAGGACGTCGATCTCTGTCTGGCGTTCAAGAAGAAAGGCAAGGTCATGTGGTGGCTACCCTCGCTGGTTGCCTCGCAGTCCTATCGTCGGGTGAAATCTTCGCCGATGGCCAGCCTTCGATACGCTCTGGCGGCGCCGCGCACATACCTGCGTCACCGCGAGTACAAGACTGCTGCTGTGATCACCGGTCTCATGCCGATCTCTCTGATAGTCGGGTGGTCGTTCTGGATCGTGCTGCTGCCTTACGACATCAAGACCCAGACCTGGCACTGGCGCAATGTATTCGCCGGCCAGGGACGGGTTCTGCCGATGGACTGATCGGCCGAGCCGCGCCCGTCAGGCGCGGCCCGGCGTGTTCGTCCGTGGCCGCAGCCGCGAGTGCGGCAGTGTGGGCGCGGGAAGGTGCTGGATGTCTCCGTCGTATCCCTGTACCTGTCCGAACCGTTCGCTGTGGGCCATCCACTCCTCGCGGAATCCGACGATCTCCTCATGCGTGCGACCGATGAAGTTCCACCACATCACGATGTCCTCGCCGAACGGGGTGCCGCCGAGGAGGATCACGCGGGCCACGTCGTCGGAGACGTTGGTGAGCGTCAGTCGCGACGCTCCCACTCCGACGTAGCCGAGTTCGGTGCGCTGTAGGGGAGGGGTGCCGGTGTCGGCGACCTCGATCGTCCCGGCGTCGACGAGGATGCCGTGTTCGAAGGCGGGATCGACGTCGAGGTCGAGGGTGGCGCCGGGCGCGAAGTCGAGCTGGGCGCCGAGCAGTGGCGTGAACGTGTGCACCGGTGACCGGGCGCCGAGCAGCTCGCCGAGGAACACCTTGGCCGTGACCCCGTCGAGCACGATGTCGTCCGGGCGGTGATGGGCGAAATCCCGTGGGGTGTCGACGGCATCGGCGGGAAGCGCGGTCCACAGCTGCACCCCGTGCAGGACCGTGGTCTCCGGCGTCGACACCTCGGTGTGGGCGATGCCGTGTCCCGCGGTCATCAGGTTGATCTCGCCGGGGCGGACCATCGCGTGGTTGCCCATCGTGTCGCGATGCTCGACCTCGCCGGTGAACAGCCAGCTGACCGTCTGCAGGCCGGTGTGCGGATGCGGTGGTACGTCCATCCCGCCGGTACTCGCCACGTCGTCGGGTCCGTAGTGGTCGACGAAGCACCACGCGCCGATGAGTGACCGCGACCGTTGGGGGAGGGTCCGGTGAACGGTCATCGCGCGCGGACCGCCGAGGGGTACGTCGCGTGCGGTGAGCACCTCGAGGCGAAGGTGCCCGGACCCGGTCGCACTCTCGGCGTCGGTCCGGCATTCGACCTCGGCCGGCTGGGTTTCCAGATTGCTCATGATGGCCATTCTCCCCGGCGTCGGGGATCGCGGTGCCCGGAAAGACTCAGACGACGGTCGGGTTCTCGAATCGCATGGTGATCTTCTCCACCGAGCTGGTCATCAGTGCGTGCCGGCCGAGTCGGAGTGAGCGGAGTTCGGCGGCGATCGGGTGGTCGCCGAGCGTGAGGCTCGCCCCGCCGAGGCGCGTGCGGGTCCCGCTCACCGATGTCAGCCGCCAGGGGGTGAGCCGGGTGACACCGTCGAGCTGGGAGTAGGCGTGCAGGACGGTGTCGGCGGTCGTGTCCGGGACCTTGATCCCCGGTTTGATCCGCAGATCCGCGATCAGCGCGCCGTCGGCCTCGAGTCGGCCGTGCCGGGCCGACGAGGTGTGGTCGACGTCGAACTCGGCCAGGGTCTTGGGGAAGCCCCAGATCCCGCGCCCGGCCGCGAGGGTGAAGTCGCCGTCCACCGGGAGTCGGTGCACGAGGGCACGTGCGTCGCTCTTGGCGAGAGAGCGGAGCGCCCGAAGAGGCGAGGTCGGGGGTTGCGAGGGGTCGTCGACGAGGAAACAGACACCGAACTCGTTGTACGGCCCGAGGTCGCCGTCGACGTAGTCGACGAAGACCAGCATGCACATCGCTCGTCCCGGTCGGATGCGCAGCGGACGCAGGGTGCCGGGCCGGGCGGACTCGCTGTCGATCGCTCGCTGGACCGCGGCCGCGTCGGCGGTGAAGCCCGCGACGAAACACTGCGCATGCCGGATCTCGACGGGCATGGTCACCGTGGTGCCGAGGATGTCGTGGGACGAGGGTGCGGTCACCGGTACTCCTTCTACTGCTCTGACGTGGGGTCTGCTGGAACAGATCGATGCAAGAATAGAACGTGTTCTAGTCTTGCACGGCCAGGGTGCGGGGGCGTCGGAGAAGGCGGATGTCCCCCATCCTGTGGACACCGAAGGCGACGAAACGAGACGGATTGTCGCAGGTCCGGGCCGAAAAACGGCCGGTGTCCGACTTGTCGTATACGGTTCGCCTCGTGTGCGGACGCGCCACACTGTGTAATTGCTGAGAGACGGTGAACGCCGCACGGTGAGCCGACGAAAGGGGGCGTCGTCGATGCCCGAGGGTAACGTCGCATCGCCGCACCGAACGGGTGCCGCACCGAGCCGGATGTCGACAGCGAGGTGCGCACGGTGACGGCGAACGATGTGGTGGCGGAGGATCGTGTCATCCGGGTGGGGATGATCGACGATCACCGCTCGCCGATCTGGGGGATCGAGCGGGTGTTGGACCCGGTCGACGACATCTCGCTGGCATGCTCGGCGTCCACGGTCGCGGGCGTGCTCGCGGGGATGCCACTCGACGTCGTGCTGCTCGATCTGCGCCTCGACGACGGCACCACACCCAGAGAGAACGTCAACACGCTCTCCGCGGCCGGTGTCGCCACGGTCGTGTACACATCCGGTGAGCATCCGGCGCTCCTGCGTTCGGCAGCCCGGGCGGGCGCTCTCGGAGTGGTACTGAAGTCGGCCGAGGAGTCCGTCATCATCGACGCGATCCGCGCGGCCGCCAAGGGGCGGGCGGTCCTGACCACCGAGTGGGCCGCGGCCATCGACGGTGACCCCGAACTGGCCGCGGTCGATCTGTCGCCGCAACTGCAGAAGGTGCTGGCGCTGTACGCGTCGGGGGAGACCTCTTCTCGGGTGGGAGCGGCCCTCGGGGTGTCCGCGGAGACGGTGAACGAGTACCTCAAACGAATTCGTCAGAAGTATGCAGACGCCGGCAGGCCGACCCGGACGAAGGTCGACCTGTTCAAGCGTGCGGTGGAGGACGGCTGGCTCCCGGTGCCCCAACGGCACCGGAGTCGTGGCGCTTCGGATCGTCGACAATAGGTCGATCCGGATCGGGCCCAGGGACTGTCCGGTTCGGAATCAGTAGGCAGACAAGGGGAATGGTGGGGAATCAGTGGGCGATCGGCGCCGGAACAGTAGGAGTCCCCATTTCTGGGTCTACCGGGCGACCGACAGCAGCACTACTTTCAGATCATTGGGAATTACGCGTGGAGCGTGCGGCGTCGGGGGACGTGGGCGATGCGCCAGAAATTAGGGGATGGACCAGTGACGGCCACTTCAGAGTTCTACCGAACCGCACAGTCCCGGGGGGCCGTGGACCAGCGCCGTGTCGGCTCGCCGGAGTCGATGCTCCACAACGGGATCACCCGGCTTTCGGATTACCGCCCGGCCGTCGACCGTGCACCGGCGGCGCTGCCGCGGCCGAGCCTGTCCGACCGCGAGGTCGAGGTTCTGCTCGGCTGGCTCGCTGCCGAGTCGAAGGAAGAGGCGGCCGCCCGGCTCTTCATCTCGGCGTCGACCGTGAGTACCCACCTCGCACGAATCCGTGCCAAGTACACCGCGGTCGGCCGTCCGGCCCCGACGAAGACGCACCTCTTCGCCCGCGCCCTGCAAGACGGATACACCAGCCTCGATCGCTGGTGACCGACCCGTCACACGCGCGGCCTGCGGTGATCCCGGAACGGGGGTCAGCGCAGGTCGCGCGCCAGTTTCGGCCAGGTTGCGTACAGGTCGTCCTGCCAGTAGCCCCACGAGTGGGTACCGGTGGGACGTAGATTCACCTGGACCGGCAGCCCGAGTGCGCGCATCCGCTGCACCATCTGACGGGTACAGATGTCGATGGCGACCTCGATGCCGCCACCCACGACGGCCTGGTTGACCAGGTCGAAGGCGCTGCCGTCGATACTCGGATCCCCGAGCTGCTCGTGCGAACCGGGCAGGCCGGTCCCGCTGGTCATGTACACCTTGGTCCCCCGCAGCTTCTCGGCGTTGAGGTATGGGTCGTTCGCACGCCACCCCGGTCCGCTCAGCGGGCCCCACATGTTGACCATGTTCGCCCCGCCACGATCCTCGACGACCATCCGGATGTACTGCTGTCCGGCCGGATCACTCGTCCGGGCACAGCCGCTGAACGCGGCCACGGATCGGTAGAGCCCCGGGGCGGCGATGGCCAGATTGAGCACCGAGGTCCCCGCCATCGAGATACCTGCGATGGCGTTCGCGCCGGTGGTCGGGAACTCCTCGTCGATGATCGGCGGGAGTTCCTCGGTCAGGAACGTCTGCCACTTGTTGCGGCCGAGTACCGGATCGTCACGCTGCCAGTCCGTGTAATACGAGAAGGCGCCGCCGATCGGCGTCACCACGTAGGCGTTCTTGTCGGCGAAGTACTTCTTGTATGTTGTCCGGGCGTCCCAGGTCGCCGAGTCCTCGCCGCCGCCGGCCCCGTTGAGCAGGTACAGAACCGGAGCCGGTCGAGACCGGTCGCGTGGCGTGAGGACGGTCACCGCGACCGACCGGTCCATCGCCGCCGAGTGCACCAACAGCGTCGTCTGCTGGGGGTCGTCGACGTAGCGGTCGATGACCCGCGATCCGGGTTCCGCGCCGGCGGGTGATGCGGATACGAAGCCGTGCGCGGCGAGTAGCACCGTCACCGTCAACAGAACCGTCCGGAACCGTCCGCCGTTCACGCCCACCGCGCCCCACCTGTCTTCTCTGATTCATCCCACCTCTGCCGACGCAGGACGCGCCGGCCGGCGAAATGGCCCCGCCGTCAGTGTAGGCATCGTTCGCAGGCGTACTCGGCGATACGGCCTCGGCTCAGAGACGGACCTGGGCCAGGATCGGCGTGGTCGGCTGCGGGGAACCGCCCGCGGGCTCGATGGTCACCGCCAGCACCTGGGCGTCGCCGAGCCCGTCGACGACGACCGGTTCGGTGTCGCCACCGGGGATCAGACCGGCCGGGACCGGTTTCTCCGCTCCGCCGACCAGCCAGAGCTGAAAAGTGCTGTCCGGTGAGATCGGACGGCCCGGATCCCGGATGAGGGTCACCGCGCGGCCGGCGGTCTCGGAGGTGATGACGGTGATCGTGCCGCGGTCGTCCGCCAGGGGTTCGGCGGTGATGGTCGCATCACCGGCCGCGAGAACGGTGAGGACCTCCTGCTGCGTCTCGCCGACCGAGGTCGCGGCGGGCGAGGGTTCCGGTGCCGTGGTGCGGCCGATCAGGACGCCGGCGCCGAGAGCGACGACGACGGTCACCGCGGCGGCGGCGAGCACGGCCGTCGTCCGCTGTGGACCCTGTCGGCGTCCGCCGATGGGCACGGGCTCAGGAATCGGAGGCGGTGTCGGCGCATCGAATCCGGCGGCCCCGTCGAAGACGTGGGTCAGTACCCGACCCCGAAGGCCGGAAGGCGTCTCGAGTGCGTACGTGCTCGAGAATCCGGCCATCGCGGTGTGGATCTCGACGATCCGGTCCTCATAGGCCGATCGTGCGTCCGGCGGGAGCGCGGCGAGTTCCCGTTCCGCGCGGAGGGTCTCCTCCGGAGTCAGAGCGGAAACGGCATACAGCTCGATGTGATCGTCGAGCCAGGCAGACATGCGGTCATCGGGATCCGTGTCAGTGGTTGTCATGGTCAGTTCAGACATCCTCCTGCGTCCCCAAGCACTGTTTCAGGCGGCGTAGGCCGTCCCTGATGCGTGACTTGATGGTGGGCAAGGGGGTCTCGGTCTGCTCTGCCACCTCCGGATAGGTCAGACCGCCGAAGTAGGACATCTCGATGGAGCTTCGTTGCAGTTCCGTGAGCTCGCCGAGGCACGTCCGTAGCGTACGCGCCTCGTCGGCGTGGACAACCACCTCGAGCGGAATGTTGCGTGGAGTTTCCACCGAGGCAGCGCCGTAGTCGGACATCCGTTCCTGCTGGAGTTGCTCGGTGCGCACGCGATCGACGGCGCGACGATGGGCGATGGTCATCATCCAGGTGAGGACCGACCCCCGGGCGGCGTGGTACTGGCCCGCCTTCTGCCAGTACTGCAGGTAGGCCTCCTGCACGATCTCCTCCGCGTATTCGCGGTCGCGGACGACGCGGAACGCGAGCCCGTAGATGCGCGAACTCGTCAGGTCGTACAGACGCGTGAACGCGGCACGGTCCCCGGTGGAAGCCGATTCGAGAAGATCGCGCAACAAACGAGATTCGTGTCCACGTCCGTGGTCCGCATCGGGGGTCGCGCTGCCGTCGTCCGATGTCACCTCTTCACCGTAACCGGAATGGCCGGGAGTTCTCCGGCGATCCGCGATCACCGGTTTGCTGACCTTCGGTAAAGGACAAGGGACACAGGGACGCACACGGCCAGGATGACCAACGACGAGCCCACCGCATACCCCACGGCATGGTCGGCGACCCACCCGGTCGCGGTCGGGAACATCGGTGGTGCCTCGTTCCCGAACAGCTGACGGCAGGCGGTCGCGACGGCGGTCACCGGGTTCCATTCCGCGATGGTCCGCAGGGGTCCGGGGAGGCTCTGCGCGGAGATGAACGCGCTCGACAGGAATGTCACCGGGAACATCCAGAGAAAGCCTATGCTCTGTGCCGCTTCGACATTCGGCGCCGCCAGGCCGCTCACGGCACCGACCCAGCCATCGCGATGGCGAAGAGTCCGATGATGCCGAAGGCGATTGCGGCGTCGGCGGCGCTGCCGTAGATCCGCCAACCGATGGCCAGTCCGCAGGCGACCATCACCGCCAGTCCGACGGCGCCCAGGAGCATGTCCGAGGTGACCCGGCCGCTGATGACGCCCAGTCGGGTCATCGGCAGTGAGCGGAGGCGGTCGATGATCCCGTCCGAGGTGTCGTTCGCCAGGCCGACAGTGGTGAAAGCGGCATTGAACACGACGGTCTGCGTGAAGATCCCCGCCATCAGGAACTCGCGGTACGAGCTACCGCCGAAGGTCGCGCCGAAGACATAGGCGAAGAGGAAGACGAACATCAGCGGCTGGATCGTCGCGCTGATGAGAAGTGTCGGTATACGTTTGACGGTCAGTAGATTTCGTTCGACCAGTACTGCGGTGTCAGTGAACACGGGCTCGCTCCGATCGGCTGGGCGGAATGTCGGTTACGTCCGCGTCGGTGTCGTCTGTTCCGATGACAGGTCCGGCAAGACCGTCGACTGCCTTGCCATCTATGTCCGGTTCGGCGACCGTGAGGTACGAATCTGTTGGTGCGTCGGTGATCTGGTCGACAGTTGGAGGTTCGGTATGCCCCCGATCGGTGAGTGTCAGGAAGACATCGTCGAGCGTGGGTGTCGAGACGGATGCGTCGACGACCACGATGCCGGCCGTGGACAGCGCCCGGACCGCGGCGACCGCACTGCGGGTGCCGTCGTCGACGGGAACGGACCAGCGCACGGAATCGATGCCGATGTCACCGTCCGCGCCCGATTCGAGGCGTTCTGCCGGTCCGACGCCGATGTCGGTGAGGGATGCCGAGACCCGCGCGTCCGCGTCGTCCGTATGGGGGACAACGACTTCGACGGTGAGTATTGATCCACCGGTGGCGGACTTCAGCTCCGCTGCGCTTCCCTGGGCCCGGATCGTGCCGTGGTCGATGACGGTGATCTCGTCGGCGAGGGCGTCGGCCTCCTCGAGGTACTGCGTCGTCAGCAGGACCGTCGCGCCCGAGCTGACCTGCTCGGCGATGACCTCCCACATCTGGCGTCGGCCGCGCGGGTCGAGTCCGGTCGTCGGTTCGTCGAGGATCACCAGTGAGGGGCGATTGATGAGGCGCCGGCGAGATCAAGGCGACGCCGCATCCCGCCCGAGTAGGTCCGCATCGGTCGGTCCGCGGCATCCGCGAGGTTCAGCTCCGCGATCAGTTCGCGGGCACGTTCCGATGCCACCGCACGTGGTTGCCCGTACAACTGACCGACCATGCGCAGATTCTCGAAACCGGTCAGGTTCCCGTCCACGGCGGCGTACTGGCCGGACACCCCGACGATCTTCCGGACCGCGCCGGGATCGGCGATGGCATCGATGCCGTCAACGATGACCGAGCCCTCGTCGGGGGTCATCAGCGTCGCCACCGCGCGGACCGTGGTCGTCTTGCCCGCGCCGTTGGGGCCGAGGAGCGCGTGCACGGTTCCGGTGGGGACCGAGAGATCCAGGCCGTTCAGGGCGTGGACCCGCGGGCCGCGGCCGAACAATCCGGTGCGGAAGGTCTTCTGCAGCCCGCGGAGCTCCAGCGCATACGGTGACGCCCCACGGTCAGGGGTGTTGTCAGCGATACTGTGTCGCCCCACGGGTGACCTCGCTTCCCTTGTCCTGTGCACTTTCCATCGTCCGGATCAGGCTGGCGGGCCGCATGTCTCGCCAGTTCTGTTCGACGTACTCGAGGCATTCGTCGTGACCGGACGGGCCGAAGACGGTCCGCCAGCCGTCAGGCACGGGTGCGAACTCCGGCCACAGCGAGTGTTGGTTCTCGTGGTTGACGAGCACCCGGAAGACTCCGTCGGTGTCGTCGAAGGGATTGGTCATCACTTCTCCTGTCGTGTGGCGGACGCCGGTTCTCCCGGCGATACACCAATGGCATGTACCCAGTCGGACACGTGCTCGGGCAACATCATTCGTGCGTGCGTGCTGTGCGACTCGATCTCGACGACCCGTCCGGTCACCTTCGAGTACCAGGCCTCGACGGCGGGCGCGCCGGGCTGGGGGTCGACGGTGGCGGTGACGAAGGTCAGGTCCCCGTCGTAGACACGCGGCCGCCACCTCTCCGCCAGCGGTGAGGCGTGGCGGAACACCTCGTGGACCGTGCCAGGGTCTCCCGCGTGAGACCACCGAGCGCTCCGCCCACCGAGGAGATGATGCGGTGGGCATCGGCTACCGTGAGTTCGTCTGTGCCGGAGAACTCTTCGCTGTCGATGTTGAGACCGAACTCGCGCATCAGGTCGGTGATCGACGCCTCCGCGTCGAGGTCCGGCCGCTCGGAGATGACGTAACTGTCGAGCACGACGAGCCGGGCGACCTCGTCGCCGGCCTCGCGCAGCTGAACCGCCATCTCGTGCGCGATCAGTCCGCCGAGCGACCACCCGACGAGGTGGTACGGACCCTCCGGTGAGACGGTCCGGATCTGCGCCACGTATTCCGCGGCGAGGTCGCCGATCGAGCGTGGGCAGCGCTTCCCGGACAGTGCCGGATGCTGCAGTCCGTACAACGCCCGGCCGGCGGGCAGGTGGGGCAGGAGCGAGGTGAAGCTCCAGGACAGCCCGATCGCCGGATGGACGACGAACAGAGGTGGCTCGCCGGGATTCTCCGTGGTGTCACCGCGTTGCCGACGCAGCGGCAGGAGCACGTCCAGCCCCGCAGTGCCGGACAGTTCCGACGGATCGGTCGGCGCCGCCCCGTCGATCCCCAGTGCCGCAGCGAGTTCCGCCGGGCTCGGCGCGCCGAACAGTGACTGCGCGGACACCTGGCGGCCGGTCCGTTCGGTCAGGCGTGCGGTGACGGCGGTGGCCAGCAGGGAATTGCCCCCGAGGTCGAAGAAGCCGTCGTCGGCCCCGATCGTGTCCGGGGCGACTTCCAGGACCTCGGCGAAGACCTGCGCGATCGTCGTCTCCCCACCCGGGGTTGGTGCCCGACGGGTGGCGTCATCGGTGGGTGCGGGCAGCGCCTTGCGGTCGAGCTTGCCGGTGGGGGTCAGCGGGATGGAGTCGAGCAGCGTCACCGAGGTCGGCACCATGTGCCGGGGGAGCCGGCGACTCACGCGGCGTCGGAGATCGGCGGGTTCCGGGGCGGCTCCGTCGGTCGCGGTGACGTAGCTCCGCAGCGTCGCCGCCGCACCGGTCCCGTCGACGAGGGTCACCGCGAAGTCGACATCCGGCTCGGTCGTCAGGGCGTCGTCGATCTCGCCGAGCTCGATCCGGAAGCCGCGGACCTGCACCTGGGTGTCGCCGCGGCCCACATAGACCAGTCGCCCGTCCTCGGTCCAGCGGACCAGGTCGCCGGTGCGGTACATCCGACGCCCGGCGAAGCGCGGGCCGGTGACCATCGGTGCCGGCACGAAACGGGTCGAGGTCAGGCCCGGCCGGCGATGGTAACCACGCGTGATCTGCGGTCCCATGAGGTAGAGCTCGCCGACCACCCCGGCCGGGACCGGATGGAGACGCTCGTCGAGGACGAGCGCGCCCACTCCGTTGTTCGGCCTGCCGATCGTCAATTGACGGTTGGGCGTGAGGGATTCGCTGCCGGTGATGATGATCGTGGTCTCGGTCGGACCGTACACGTTGATCAGGGTGCGTCCGGGAGCCCAGCGCCGGACCAGGTCGGCGCCGTAGTCCTCACCGCCGACGGCGAGCGCCCGCAACGAGGGCACCGCGGCCGGCGACATGCTCGCCACGGCCGCGGGCGTGATGAACGCATGGGTGACCTGCGCAGAGTCGATGACGTCGCTGAGGGCCTCACCGCCGTAGACCTGCGGACCGACGATGACCAACGGCGCCGAACCGGCAAGGGCGAGCAGCATTTCCAGGACCGACGCATCGAAGCTGGGCGACGCGAAGTGCAGCACCCGCGACATCGGACCCGGGGCCATCCGGTGGGCGAGTTCGTCGTGCACCGGACGCAGCCCGGAATGCGGCACGAGCACACCCTTGGGTCGTCCGGTCGAACCGGACGTGTAGATGATGTAGGCGAGCTGATCGGGCCGGATCGTCGAGCCGCGTTCGGAATCGGTGATCGGCGAGGGTGACGAGTGCTGCAGCCGGGTCATCGTCGACGCGTCGTCGAGAACCAGCAGCGGTGTCGGATCCCCGGCCATCCCGGCGGCGATGGATTCGCCGGCCGCCGCGGTCGTCACGACGAGCCGTGCACCACTGTCGCCGAGCATATGGGCGATCCGGTCGGCGGGATAGGTGGGGTCGATCGGCACATAGGCCGCGCCGGTCTTCACGATGGCCCAGATCGCCACGAGGGACTCGATCGACCGCTGCACGGCCATTGCGACTACGTGTTCGGCGTCCGCGGCGCCGACGCCGCGACCCAGCAGGACGCGGGCCAACCGGTTCGAACGGGCGTCGAGCTCTGCGTAGGTGATGGTTTCGGGTGACTCCGGCGAGCCCGCCATCGCCGCCACACCATCGGGGTTGCGTTGCACGGCCTGCGCGAACAACCGGTCGAGCGTGGTCGGCATCTGCGCCGGACGTCCGAGTGATGGTGTGCGCTCGGCGATCTCGAGCGGGTCGGTGATCCGGATGTCACCGATCGGGCGGCCCGGGTCACCCAGCATGCCGCGTACGACCCGCATCAGGCGCGTGGCCAGGAGTTCGGCATCCTGTCGGCGATATCGAGCGGTGTCGTAGGTGACCTGGAGGGCGGCGTCGCCGTCGCGTATGCCGGTGATCGTGAACTGAAGGTCGAATTTCGCTTCCGGGGAATCGAATTCGGCGATCGATGCGCGGAGTCCGGCATCCATCTCGATGGTCGCCGCCGGCAGGCCGTCGGCCGGAACCCCGGTGTTCCCGGCCGTGTAGTCGTGGACCGACAGCGCGACCTGGAACAGCGGATGCCGTCCGGGGGTGCGCGGCGGGTTCAGCGACGCGACGATGTCGTCGAACGGCAGGCCGCGGTGGTCGAGTGCGTCGACGTCGGCGTCGCGAACCCGGCGGACGAGTCCGGCGACCGTGTCGGCCGCCGCCAGACGCGTCCGCAGCGGCACGACGTTGACGAACATGCCCACCACACCGCTGTAGTCGTGGTCGGTGTCGTGGCCGATGCGATTCGCGACCGGGCTGCCGACGACCAGATCGTTGCCGAGGCCGAGCCGGTGCAGCAGGATCGCCAGCGCCGTGTGCAGCACCGAGAACGGCGTGGTCGACTGCTCACGGGCGAAGGCGACCAGGCCCGCTCGCGTGTGTGCCGGAAGCCCGAGACTCACCGAGCCCGCTCCGGACTCGGATGGCTGTGCGTCATCCGTCGGCGGCGCGACGGTGGTCTCCGCCGGGGCATCGGCGAGGGTCTCCTCCCAGAAGCGGAGGTCGTGGGCGAGGCTCTCGGCGTCGGCACTCTCGACCGCGTGGTCGCGGTAGTCGACGTCGGCCGGGGGCCAGTTCTCGGTACGGCCGCGTCGACGTTCGCCGTAGGCACGGGTGAGGTCGGCCACGAGGATCGGCAGCGACGCGCCGTCGGCCGCGATGTGATGCAGGACGAGAACGAGTACATGTTCGGTCTCCGCACTCGCGGCCGCGCTGTCCGAGACGAGTGCTGCGGTGATCGGCGCGTGTCGGGCGAGATTCATGGGCCGGGTTGCGTGCCGGGCGATCTCGGCGGCGACGTCGGTCGTCCGCTGCACGGTGAGGTCCCCCACCACTGCCTCCGGGTCGTCGAGCACGCGACCCATGGGGCCGTGCTCGCCGGGTTCGAAGACCGTGCGCAGGCTCGTGTGCCGGGCCACGATGTCGACGAGTGCGCCGCGCAGGGCCGGCACGTCGAGTTCTCCGCGGAGGTGCAGCACGAAAGGCATCAGGTACTCGGTGGACTCCGGGTTCGCGGTGGCCATCGAGTGGAGCCGGCGCTGGACGGGCGCCAGCGGGAACCGCTCGGGTCGGACCGGAATGCG
This sequence comes from Gordonia sp. CNJ-863, assembly GCF_001942325.1. Lineage (NCBI taxonomy): Bacteria > Bacillati > Actinomycetota > Actinomycetes > Mycobacteriales > Gordoniaceae > Gordonia > Gordonia sp. CNJ-863. The sequence goes on along the minus strand of NZ_MKKG01000066.1, from coordinate 184,074 downwards.
TTCGGATGCGTCGGATGAACCGGCGTCGGCCGCGGCCGGTGCACTTACGTTCCAACCCTCCGGGAGCGTGAGCAGCGGCGCCAGCGATTCGGGTGTCGGATGGTCGAAGACGTCGCGGACCCGGAGCCGTTCGCCGACGTGGACCCGGTTGATCCGGCTGACAAGGGTGGTCGCCTGCAGCGACGTGCCACCGAGGAGGAAGAAGTCGTCAGTGGCGCCGACCTCGTCGGGACGGAGATCGAGAACGTCGGCGAGGATGTGCGTCAGCGTGGTCTCGGCGAGAGAACGCGGAGCCCGTCCCGTCGACGACAGTGCTGTCGTGGCGGGATCGGGGAGAGCGCGATGATCGAGTTTTCCGTTGCGGGTCAACGGGATCGAGTCGAGCACGACGATCGCGGACGGGACCATGTGACGCGGGAGTCGCTGCCTGACGGTGTCGAGTATGGCTGCGATGTCCGGCGCGTCGGCCGGGTCGGTGAGGGTGACGTACCCGACGAGCACGGAGTCGGCCCCCTGCCCGCGGACGATCGTCGTCGCGAAGTCGACACCCTCGGCTGCTCCGAGCGCGGCGGTGACCTCGTCGAGTTCGATACGGAAACCGCGCACCTTGACCTGGTTGTCGCTGCGGCCGTGGTAGATCAGCGATCCGTCGGCGTCGCGCCGGACGATGTCACCGGTGCGGTACATGACGGTGCCGGAGCCGTCGGGTCGGGCGACGAAACGGGCGGCGGTCGGGCCGCGCCGGTCGAGATAGCCACGGGCGACCCCGGGGCCGCTGATGTACAGCTCACCGGGGACGTGATCGGGCACCGGGCGCAGGCGATGGTCGAGGACCAGTGCGGTGCAGTCGACGACCGGGGTGCCGATGGTGATCGGCGTTCCCGGACGGAGCGGCTCCGACATGACGGCGACGATCGTGGTCTCGGTCGGGCCGTAGGAGTTGATGTAGCTGCGGTCGGCTCCCCAGCGCGCCACCAGCTCCGGCGTGGAGGCCTCGCCTCCGACACCGAGTGTGCGCAGCGCAGGGAGTGGATGCGGCGCGGCGGTGGCCAGCGCAGCCGGGGTGATGAACGCGTGGGTGACCGCGTGGTCGTCGAGGAAGTCGACGAGTTCGTCGCCGCCGTAGATCGTCGACGGGACGATCACCATCGTCGCGCCGACCTCGAACGCCAGGAGGAACTCGAGCATCGCGGCGTCGAAGGCGGGGGAGGCGAAGTGCAGCGTGCGGTCTCCGGGCGCCACCCGGTAGCGATCGCGTTGCGCTGCACCGAATGCAGCCAGGCCGCGGTGGGTCACGCTGACGCCCTTGGGTTTTCCGGTGGACCCGGAGGTGTAGACCACATAGGCGAGCGAGTCGACGTGGCGCGGACCCGCGAGCGAGTCGGCATCCGGGGTCGGGTGCTCCCACGGGACAGCCAACATGCCGGGGGAGGCCCACCAGATCTCCTGCGGCACATCCGCGAACCGGTCCGCGGTCGTGATGCCCAGCCTCGCCCCGGAGTCGGCGATCATGTGGGCGATCCGGTCGGCGGGGTATCGGGTGTCGACGGGGAGGATCGCGGCCCCGCTCTTGGCGATCGCCCAGGTCGCGATCACCGACTCGATGCTGCGATCGAGTGCGACGGCGACGACGTCGTCGGTGCCCACCTCGAAGGCCTGCAGATTGTGCGCCCAGATCGTCGAGATCTCGTCGATCTCGGCGTAGGTCAGACTGCGATCGGAGTCCTCGACGGCCACCTGGTCGGGACACCGGCGTGCGGTGGCCGTGATGATGTCGGCGAGGTGACGCGGCGTGATCGTGGGCTCGGCGTTGGGTTGCCGGGCCGCGATCGCCGTCGTCGCCAAGGGGAGATCGTCGAGGGGGACGTCGGGATGTGCCGTCGCGGCGTCGGCGAGTTCGGCGAACATCCGGGCCAGGGCCTCGACGCGACCGCGGGTGTGGACGTCGGTGGCATAGGTGAACCGCGCACGCCCGTCCCGGATGCGGAGCTCGAGATCGAAACGGGCCACGCCGGTGTCGATCTCGTCGGCGTCGATGCGGAGGTCGGAGATCCCGGAGTCGCCGTCGAGCGGACCGGATGTCCCGATGCCGGTGGAGGCGTCGCTCGTCTGGGCGTCGAAGGCGAGCGCGATCTGGAAGATCGGATGCCGGCCGGTACGAGGCGGATTGACCATCGAGACAATCCGCTCGAACGGCATGTCGGACTGCGACAGCGCCTCGAGGTCACGGTGTCGAACGGAGTCGAGCAGCGCCGTGAAGCTCTCGCGACCGTCCACCGGTGTCCTCAGGACCACCGAGTTCACGAACATCCCGACGACGTCGGCGAGACGGGGGTCGTTGCGCCCGGCGACCGGAGTGCCGATGACGATGTCGGAGGCCGCGCCGCCGACATGGGTGGCCGGATCGGCGTGCAGACGGTGGAGCAGCGCCGCGAACAGCGCGTGCACACTCATGAATTCGGTTGCGCGGCCCGGGGAGACGGCCATCAGCCGGCGACGGATCTCGGCGCCGAACTCGACCTCGACGACCTCGGCACGTCGCGTCTGTCCGGTCGGGGCATCGGGGATCAGGATGGGCCCCGCGTCGACCCCGTCGAGTTCGCGCCGCCACCATTCCGCGAGCTCACCGTGATCGGCGAGGTTCTCGGCCTGCCACCGCAGGTAGTCGAGGTAGTCGATCGCGGTGTCGGGTCGGTCGGTACCGGTCGCGTCACCGCGACCGAGTTCGGCGTAGGTGCGGGTGATGTCGCGGTGAAGCGGGATCATCGACCATCCGTCGGCGGCGATGTGGTGGATGACGATCGACAGCCGGTGGTGCATGGCGTCGCCGTCGATCCGGTGCAACGCGGTCCGCAGCGGGAGGTCGGCGGTCAGGTCGAACGGGCGGCCGGCGAGAGCACGGGCCAGGTCCGGCCACTGCGCCTCGGTGGTGTCGGTGACCGCGAGGTCGAGAGTGACCGCGTCGGCGGGGCACACGTCGAGAACAGGCCTGCCGTCGAGATCGGGATAGACGGTTCGCAGCATCACGTGACGGTCGACGGTCCGCCGGATCGCGGTGGCGAGCGCGTCGACGTCGAGCCGGCCCCGGAGGTCGAGCGCGAACGCGATGGCGTAACCGGCTGTCGCCGAGCCATCTCCATCAGCGACCTCGCCGATGGCGAGCTGGTTGAGGAACCAGAGCTGCTGCTGGGCCGGGCCGGGCTCGACGGGCGCGTCGGGGTCGTGCACGAGACGGGGGATACGCGTCTCGTCTGTGTCCGGCCGGCCGGTCTCCCGCCCGGGCACGAGCCGCGCGATGGCGGCGACGGTCGAATTGTCGAAGACCTCACGTACCGGTATCCGGTGTCCGGTCAGGTGCTCGAGCGCGCCGACGATCTGGGTCGCCAGCAGCGAGTTCCCGCCGAGGTCGAAGAAGTCGTGGTGACGGCCGACGGTACCGGGTTCGAGGTCGAGGCGTTCGGTGACGAGGTCGGCCACCGTCTGCTCGATCGGTGTGATCGGTGCGACGTACACGACGCCGGTGTTCGCCGGCAGGGTCTCCGGTGCGGGCAGCGCGCGCAGGTCGACCTTGCCGATCGGTGTCGTCGGGATCTCGTCGAGTTCGACGATCGTCGACGGGATCATGTGCCGCGGAAGGCGATCCGACAAACGCTCACGCACGTCGGACGCCGTGTCGGAGGTCCCGTTCGTCATCGTCACATACGAGACGAGATGAGCGCGGTCGCCCTCGCCGTGGGTGGTCGTGACCGCCGCACGCACCGCGGCGTCGGCGACGAGCACGGCGTCGATCTCGCCGAGTTCGACACGGTGGCCGCGGACCTTGGTCTGATGGTCGGCGCGACCACGGAACTCGAGCTCGTGATCGGACGTCCAACGCACCAGGTCGCCGGTACGGTACATCCGCTCGCCCGGATCACCGAACGGGTTGGCGATGAACCTCTTCGAGGTCAGCGGCCGCACCCCGTGATACCCGCGGGCGAGATGCTCACCGGCGATGTACAACTCGCCGACCGCGCCGGGGGCGACCGGCTGCAGACGTTCGTCGAGCACGAGCGCGGAGACACCACGGATGGGCCGTCCGATGGTCAGCGTCCGGTAGTCGGGTTCGATCGGCGACGACACGGCGGCGACGACCGTGGTCTCCGTCGGGCCGTAGGCGTTGAACAACCGTGGCCCGCTCGACCACGTACGCACCACCGCCGGGTTCGGATGCTCGCCGCCGATCACGAGGGCCTCGAGTTCGGGGACGTCGTCGGGCGACATGGTGGTGAGCACGGACGGGGTCAGGAAGGCATGGGTGACATGGCCTTCCCGCATCAGCTCGGCCAGTTCGGCGCCGCCGACGATGCCCGGCGGGATGATGTGCATCGTCGAACCGGCCGCGATGGCCATCAGGATCTCGAGCACCGACGCGTCGAAACTGGGCGAGGCCATGTGCATGGTCTGGCTGTCGGGGGTGATCCGGTACTGCGTGACCTGCTGCGCCGCGAAGTCCGCGAGACCGCGATGACTGACCACCACGCCCTTGGGCGTGCCGGTGGTGCCGGACGTGTAGATCAGGTAGGCGGGCTGGTCGACGTCGAGCGGGCTCGGGCGTTCGGCGGACGACACCGGCGCGGCGGACTTCTGGCGCACCGCCGCGATGACCTCACCGTCGTCGAGAGCGAGAGTCTGCGGGAGATGCCCGGGGTTGCTTGAGGATTCGTCGGCCAGTGCCGGCCGCGGGTCGGCGGACCGGTCGGTCAGGAGGAGGCAGGAACCGGAGTCGGCGAGCATGTGCGCGATACGCGCCGCCGGGTAGGCCGGGTCGACGGGCACCCACGCGGCTCCCGACCGGGTCACCGCCCACATGGCGATCATCCAGTCCACGCCACGGGGGAGCGCCACCGCGACATGACGTTCGGGTCCGGCGCCCCGTTCGATCAGCAGTCGCGCGAGCCGGTTCGACGCGGCGTCGAGATCCCGATACGTCAGCGACCGGGTGCCGTCGGTGATGGCGACCCGATTCAGGGAGGAGGCGGCGGCCGTGGACAGCAGCGTCGTCAGATGTTCCACGGGTCGGCGGCCCTCACCGACCGCGGGCACGAGATCGAGTCGCTCGTGCAGGTCGAGGACCGGGAGGTCGCCGACCGCCGAGCGTGGCTGGGCGGTGGCCGCCTGGAGCAGGCGGTCGAGCCGTGACGAGAGCGCGGTGACCGTGGACCGGTCGAACAGTGCGGTGGTATAAGCGATCTCGAGACCGATTCCGGCGGGCTCCCCGTCGGTGTCCTGCACCTCGGTGAAGGTCAGCTGGAGGTCGAAGGTGGTGTGGCCGGTGTCGACCCGCGACGCGGTGGCCGCGAGGCCGGCGAAGTCGAGGCGGATGGCCGAACGGTCCTCCAGCGCGAGGGACACCTGGAAGAACGGATGGACATGCGACGACCGGTCCGGGTTCAGTTCGGTGACGAGACGGTCGAAGGGCAGTCCGGCGTTGTCGAAGGCGTTCAGGTCGACGTCGCGCACATGCGTCAGCAGGTCGACGAAACCGGCGTCCTTGTCGACCTTCGTGCGCAGTGCCAGCGTGTTGACGAACATGCCGACGAGGCCGTCGAGGTCGGCGTCGCCCCGGCCGGCGACGGGAGTTCCGACGACGACGTCCGACGATCGGGACAGCGACCGCAGCAGGGCGGCCACGGCGGCGTGCAACACCATGAACACGGTGGAACCGGTGTCGGCGGCCAGTTCTCGGATGGCGCGGTGTGTGTCGGTCGAGACCGTGTGGGTCACCGACGCGCCCGATGCGTCACCACGGCCGGTGCGCGGGCGGTCGAGCGGCAGATCGGTCTCGCCGGGGGCGTCCGCGAGTGTGGCGCGCCAGAAGTCGAGTTCGGCGGTGGCGTCGGCACTCTCGGACAGCCAGGCATGGCGATCGGCACTGACCTGCGAGTAGGTGACGGGCAGTGCCGCCCAGTCGGGGTCGTTGCCTTCCCGCCGGGCGCGATAGGCCGTCGCCAGGTCGCCGGCGAGGGGTGCCAGTGACCATCCGTCCGCGGCGATGTGGTGGACCACCACGGTGAGACGGTGGTCGTCGTCGGAGGTACGGACGAGTCGCGCACGGATCGGCAGGTCGGCGCCCAGATCGAAGGTCTGCGCGGCGAACTCGCGGTCGGGGAGATCGCGCACGTCCTCCGTCCGCAGGACCGGCAGGTCGACGGTCACCGTGTCCGGCGATCGTGGCGACATGAAGGCGATGCCGGCCTTTTCGACGACGACGCTGCGCAGCGGTTCGTGGCGGACGATGACGTCGGTGAGGGCCTGCCGCAGGGCGTCGGTGTCGAGGGAGCCGACGAGTCTGACGGTGAAGGGCATGTTGTAGGTGGCCGCGCCGGCCGGATCGAGGCGGGTGGCGAGCCACAGCCGGTGCTGTGCCGGTGACAGGGGCACCGGTGAGTAGGCGAGGACGGGCGAACCGGTGCGAGGGGAGGTGGTCCCCGGGGAATCGTCGACTCCGACACCCAGTTCGGTGAGTGCGTCGACGATCCCGCCGATGTCCTCGGCGTCGAAGATCGTGCGGATACCGATGCGCCGGCCGGTCGCCTTCGACAGACGGGAAGCCACCCGGGTCGCGGACAGCGAGGAGCCGCCGATCGCGAAGAAGTCGTCGCGCAACGAGATCGGTGAGCTCCCCGTCGGATCGGGGTCCAGTCCCAGGACATCGGCGACGGTGCGCACGACGAACCGGTCGAGGGCGGTTTCCGGGGCGACGAACTCGCGGTCGGTGCGGAGTTCCGGCCGGGGGAGCGCCCGGCGGTCGAGTTTGCCGTTCGCGGTGGTCGGGAGCTCGTCGAGCACCATGACCACCGTCGGGATCATGTGCCCGGGCAGGGCTGATGCCAGTTCGGTCCGGAGCTCGCGGGTGTGCAGGTCGGCGGCGCCGCTGACGTAGCCGACGAGGACGGGTCCGTCGGCGACGAGATCGTCGCGGACGAGGACACCCGCGGCAGCGACTCCGTGCAGAGAGCCCAGCGCCGACTCGATCTCGCCGAGTTCCACCCGCTGGCCGCGGATCTTCACCTGGGAGTCGGTGCGTCCCAGGTACTCCAGTTCACCGTCGTCGTTCATGCGGACCAGATCGCCGGTGCGGTAGAGACGTTCGCCGCTTCCGTCGGGGGAGGCGATGAAGCGCGCTGCGGTGAGGTCGGGCCGCGCCCGGTAGCCGCGGGCGAGCTGGACGCCGCCGAGGTACAGCTCGCCGACCGCGCCGGGCGGCTGCGGACGCAAGCGGTGGTCGAGGACGTGGACGCCGGTGTTCCACACCGGTCGGCCGATGGGCACGACCGGGACGTCCGCACGGCAGGCGTCGTGGTGGGTGACGTCGATGGCCGCCTCGGTGGGGCCGTAGAGATTGTGGATCGGTGCAGAGGTGAGTGCCGCGGTCGCACCGACCGTGCCCGGCGTCAGTGCCTCGCCGCTGGTGAAGATCTGGCGCAGCGACCCCAGGGTCGTCGTGGCCCGCCGGTGTGCACCGCCAGGGGTGTCGGCGTCGGCGGAGAGGGCCGCCGAGAACGCGGTGAGCATCGACGGGACGAAATGCACCGTGGTGATGCGGTGTTCGTCGATCACGTCGCGGAGATACCAGGGGTCGCGGTGTCCGTCGGCGGATGGCACGACGAGGGCGGCCCCGGTGACGAACGGCCAGAAGAATTCCCAGACCGATACGTCGAAGGTGGCCGGGGTCTTCTGCAGTACGCGGTCGGATCCGTTGAGGGGATACCGCGCCTGCATCCATCCGAGCCGGTTGACGATCGCCCGGTGGGTGATCGCCACGCCCTTGGGCTTGCCGGTGGAGCCGGAGGTGAACAACAGGTAGGCGGTGTTGTCGGGGCCGGCGACCGTCACCGGGTCTCGTCGGTCGGGGTTCGCGCGCAACTCGGCCAGGCTCGCCTCGCCGATGATCAGATCGGGGGCTGCCACCGCCAGGATGTGCTCGAGACGGTCGGCCGGCTCATCCGGGTCGACCGGGACGAAGGCCGCGCCCGCCCGGACGACGGCGTGCAGAGCCAGCACCTGATCGAGGCCGCGTCGGAGCTGGACGGCAACAACGCTTTCCGCTCCGATGCCGCGATCTTGAAGCGCCGCTGCCAGTGATCGCGTTCGTCGGGCGAACTCGGCGTGGGAGAGAGGGCTGGACTCGGCCGGATCGCGTGGGTGCGCCGCGACGAGGACCGGCGCCTCGGGGTGGGCCGCCGCGGCCTCGTCCAGCAGGTCGACGAGCGTGCGCTCGCCGAGCTCGACATGTGCACCGGTGGTGCGCTGGGGCAACTCCGCGGCTTCACACTCGCGCAGCACGCTGACATGCGACACCGTGGTCTCGGGCGTGGCGGTGACGAGGGCTTCGAGGAACTCGACGAGTCGGCGGTGATGGGTGACGATCTCGTCGTCGGAGTAGATGTTCGGATTCGCCTCGAGGTCGACGCTCATGCCGCCGTCGAGGCTGTCATAGACGTTCACCGACAGGTCCTCGATCGGGCCGGTGGACAACACGTTCAGCTCGCCGTGCACGGGCCCGAAGTCGATGTGCTGGAAGAACAGCATCACGTTGACCAGCGGTCCGAAGAACCCGCGGCGCGCCCCGGCGGCCCCCAGGATGTCCGCGACGATGTCCTCGTGGCGGAACTTCTGGTGCCGCACGGCGTTCTTGATCTCTGCGTTCACCGAGGCCAGCAGATCGGCGACGGTGGCATCGTCGTCGAGAACGACGCGTAGGGGTACGACATTGGAGATGAGGCCCGCAGAGGTGCGCAGAATGTCCCGGTCGCGCGCCGCGACCGGAAGACTGAGGACGGCCTCGTCACGGTCGGTGAACCGGGCGACATAGGCGGCGACAGCGGCGGTGATGACCGATGCCGGCCGCACCCGGTGGGCCCGTACCAGGGAGCGGATGCGGTTGACCAGGTCGTCGGCGAGCACTGCGGATCTGACCGTCGACAACGGGGCCGCCGGACCGGAACGCCTGGTCAGAGTGGCCGACTCGGGCAGATCGGCCAGATGCTGCGACCAGTACTCGCGATCGGCGAGGAACTTCTCCGACGCACGGTAGGCGACGTCCATCGCGGCGATCTCGGCCATCGTCGCGGTGTCTGCCAGTGGAGGCGGGGCATCGTTGACGATTGCGGTGTAGTGCGACGAGACGCGGAGCATCAGGTACATGGCGGCATAGCCGTCGTACCCGATGTGATGCCCGCGGCAGTACCAGATCGAATGTCCCGGACCGATTTTGAGGAGATGTGTGTCGAGGAGGGGGTCGGAGAACATGTCCGGACTCTTCGACCGGTGGTCGTCGATCCAGGCCAGCGCGGCTGCACGCGGGTCCGCGGCGTCGCTGAAATCCTGTGTGCCGACGACCAATCGGCGCGACCGGTCGATGGTCAGGGTCGGTTCGGCGTCATCCGCCGGGGTCAGCCGCAGCATGGAGGCTTCGGTCTCCAGCTCGGTCAGCGTCGTCGCGCGCTGGAGGATCTCGGGATCGATGTCCACCGGAGCGCCGTCGGAACCCGAAGTGTCGCCGCGGAACTCGATGTACGCGTCGATCGTCAGCGGCACATCGGGTTCGAGCTGCTGGGCGTAGAAGATGCCGCGCTGGGCGGCTGTCATCCGAATCGTGGGGTCGGGGTCGGGGTCGGACGTGCTCTCGATATGTCTGGTGTGCCGGATCGTGTCTTCAGTGGTCACGCATGCCTCCCCTGTGGACGGGCGCCTGGCAGCCGAGAGCCGAAGTCGTGAGAAGGCCAGGTCGCGCGTGTCGTGCTGGACGTCGGAACCCCGATGGCGTGAACACTGTGGTCACGCTCGGGTCGAAGCAGATCCCCCCGGACTCGTCACACTTGTCGGGTGCCCCGCCGGCCGCAGGTCTGCTTCCTGCGCTCCGGACGGAGAAGCCGTACTGATCGCTCGCGGTTTGAATCGCTCAGTGCGGGCTGGTCTCGTCCCATGGGTGCTTCGTGTGGCGCACCGGGCCAGATGGGTCCGGTTCGGAAAAGATTTGCCCGCTTCGGGTGGTTGCCAACCGTCTGACGGGGGTCCGCAGCACGGATTTGGCTCCCACCTGCACGTTCCCCTACACTTGTGGGGTTGCCTGCGGCACTGCTGTGTCGCGAATCGGCTCACGAACCCACTGGGCGAAGCGTCCAGGTGTCACAGCCTGGAGGAAACCCCAGGCAGGCGTGTGTTCGGTGGCAACGGACCGTGTGCGTCGGGTCGGAAATCCGCCGTACATAAGAAGCCAGGTCAAGGAGACTAACGAGTGATTCAGCAGGAATCTCGCCTGCGGGTCGCCGACAACACCGGTGCCAAGGAAATCTTGTGCATCCGCGTGCTCGGCGGTTCCTCGCGGCGCTACGCCGGCATTGGTGACGTCATCGTCGCCACTGTCAAGGACGCCATCCCCGGCGGCAACGTCAAAAAGGGTGAGGTCGTCAAGGCCGTCATCGTGCGCACCACCAAGGAGCGCCGTCGTCCGGATGGCAGCTACATCCGCTTCGACGAGAACGCCGCCGTCATCCTCAAGGGTGAGAGCGACCCCCGCGGTACCCGCATCTTCGGCCCGGTCGGCCGCGAGCTGCGTGAGAAGAAGTTCATGAAGATCGTGTCGCTGGCACCGGAGGTGATCTGAGCATGAAGGTTCACAAGGGTGACACCGTGATCGTCATCTCGGGCAAGGACAAGGGCGCGAAGGGCAAGGTCATCCAGGCCTTCCCGAAGACCCAGCGTGTCCTCGTCGAGGGCGTCAACCGAATCAAGAAGCACACCGCCGCGTCGGCCAACGAGCGCGGTGCCTCCTCCGGCGGCATCGTGACCCAGGAAGCCTCGATCCACGTCTCGAACGTGATGGTCGTCGATTCCGACGGCAACCCGACCCGCGTCGGCTACCGCGTCGACGAAGAGACCGGCAAGAAGGTCCGGATCTCGCGCAAGAGCGGGAAGGACATCTGACATGACCTCTACCGAAATCGAGAACGGCTCCGCCGGGACCAAGATCCAGCCGCGCCTGAAGACTCGCTACCGCGAGGAGATCAAGGGCCAGCTGAACGAGCAGTTCGAGTACCCCAATGTGATGCTGATCCCCGGCGTCGTGAAGGTCGTCGTGAACATGGGCGTCGGCGACGCCGCCCGTGACGCGAAGCTGATCAACGGCGCTGTCGAGGACCTGGCCAAGATCACCGGTCAGCGTCCGGAGATCCGCCGCGCTCGCAAGTCCATCGCGCAGTTCAAGCTGCGTGAGGGTATGCCGATCGGCGCCCGCGCGACCCTGCGCGGCGACCGCATGTGGGAGTTCCTGGACCGCCTCGTGTCCATCGCACTCCCGCGTATCCGCGACTTCCGCGGTCTGTCGGACCAGCAGTTCGACGGCAACGGCAACTACACGTTCGGTCTGAACGAGCAGTCGATGTTCCACGAGATCAACATCGACAACATCGACCGCCCGCGGGGTATGGACATCACCGTCGTGACGTCTGCCCGCACGGACGAGGAAGGCCGCGCGCTGCTGCGTGCCCTGGGCTTCCCGTTCAAGGACAACAACGTTAAGGACAACTGACATGGCAAAGAAGGCTCTGGTCAACAAGGCCAACAAGAAGCCCAAGTTCGCCGTGCGGGGCTACACCCGATGCAACAAGTGCGGTCGTCCGCACTCGGTGTTCCGCAAGTTCGGCCTGTGCCGAATCTGCCTGCGCGAGATGGCGCACGCGGGCGAGCTCCCGGGCGTGCAGAAGTCCAGCTGGTGACTTTCACCCGAGGCTGACGCTTTGACGAACGGCCCCACCTCTTCGCGGAGGTGGGGCCGTTTGGCGTCGATGGGTCATCGATGGTCTGGAACTCCGTGTCCTTGTAGGTGTCGACGCGGGTGAACTCTCCTCGCCAGTCCACCGTGCGGCCGAGGACGCTTCTTGCCTTTCCACTGTGCGCCGACCGCGACCGGATCGTCGGAGAGCGGGGTGATCTCCACGGTGCCGGGAAGATATGCGGCAGATGTTCTCTGGGGCGGTGGAGTACTCCCAGGCGGTTTCGACGGGTTGCTCGATGAGGACGGATGCGCTCGCTTAGAGCATGATTGAACCTGAATGGACGCGTGCTCTAGGTCGCCCGTTCCGGTGTGGACTGTTGGCGCGCAGTCTCTCCGGTCGTTTCAAGGGAGTCGACCGGCATGAGCGGGATGCTCACCGAGATCACCGTCGACGAGCCGTGTTCATCGGAGACGAGAACGGCGAAATCGTGGGTGGTCGGCCCCGGCGTCGCTCGTCGTTGGTCCTCCGTCGGCGTGAAAACGAATGTGCCACTGCCGGAATTGAGCGCCACCTGGGTGTCCGTGGTCAGGTAGCTCAGGGCGCAGGAAGCGCAGGCCGCGTCGGCCACCGACCCCGACACGGTGCCGGTATCCGGGTCGACGTCGTCAATGGTCGGGGTGACGTCGAACACCATGGCCGCGGCGGGATCGGCGGCGTGGCGCCCGCCGCCGTTCGCCATCTGAAGCGGGCGGATCGTCGTGGCGCCGGCATCGCCGGTGAGCAGGATGACGTCGTCGTCGAGCGTGAGGACGGGCCCGTGCGTCGAGTGGCCGTAGAACTCACCGGCCTCGACGGCCGGGCCGTCGGGGTGGAAGACCACCAGAGTCGTCTTCGGCCAACGGGTTTCGGGACAGAAGCGGGTGAGCGGCAGGTATGTGCGGCCGTCGTGTGCGATCGCCGGGGGGCCGGCCGGTTCGCCGACGACGGGCGCGGACACCGCGGTCGCGGAGTCGGGGTGTACGACGGCGAGGGAGATCAGTGGGTCCCCACTCGCCGGGTCGGTGGTGAGCATCGGAAGATGGGCGGCGCCGTGTCGGTCGAAGTGAACCGAGACGGGGGTCCCGTCGACGCGCGTATCGCCCGTCGTGCCGTCTCCGCAGATGACCGTCACGGTGGTGATGTCCTCGCCGTCCGGCGTGAGGGTCGTCGCCGTGAGGAAGACGGTGCCGCTCTCGTCGGCCCGGACCCATGCCTGCCCGATGCCCGCGGTCATCACCCTGGATTCACCGTTCGGCGAGATCCCGACGACGGTGTTCTCCCCGGTGAGGGTATTCGCCAGCGGGAGGTAGAGATGGTCGTCGGGTCCGGCGACGGCGTCGGAGTCGCTGGTGCCGGGAAGGACCACGGACCATCTGCGCCCACCGGAGTGCGCCGCGGTGACATGGACCGAATCGGGTGACCGGGAGACCACGTAGACGGCGGATTCGGTGGGGACCACAGAGGCCACCCGGCCGGGTATCCCATCGACGGTGTTCAGTGAACCGTCGGCGGCGCGAATCGCGAGCGTGGCGACCGGCGCGCCCGGATCGCCGTGATGACGAACGAAGTACAGCGAGTCGCCGCGCCGGGCCCAGATGTCGCCGCCCTCACCGTCGAACACCTGCCCGACGAGTGACAGTCCACCGGGGCCGGCTTCGTGGAGACGGGTTCCGTCGGCGTCCGACGTCGAGACGAACACCTTCCCCGACGGGGGCAGGATGAGCCGGCTGTCGGCGCCGGGAACGCGAGACAGAGTCGACGCGATGCCGTCGAGGCCCAGAGCGGTGAGATAGGTGTACGTCCGGCCGTGGTCGTCGGGCCAGGTGGTCAGCAGATAGCCGACGCCCGCCTCGTCGAACCCGAGGTGATCCGCGGGTAGGCCGAGGATCGGGTCCGTGGTCGACGCGGCCCCGGTCGGATCGATCCGGGTGATCCGAACCGATGTCCGGATGGTGCCGTCGGAGAATTCCGTGAGCTCGGTGAGCTGATGGGCCCGACCGTCGGGGCCGAGGACGACGCCGCGGTCGGGCTCGGTGGGAGAACCCGCGATGGGGACCGACGTCACCGTCATGGTCTTCGGTCGGACCACGGAGACCTGTGTGCACCCGTCCCCGCGCTGGGTGGTCACGAAGGCGACGTCCTCGTGCCCGACGACGACCTCGTCGATCTGGCAACCCGGCACGGTCACCTGCCCGAGCGAGTACGGGCTCGTGATGGGCAGGGCGACCGTGATCGGAGTCGTACCCCCGCGGCCGTTGTCGGCGGTGATCATGACGGAGTCGAATCGTACCGATTCCGGGGCTCCCGGCGCGCTGGCCGCGATGCGCGCCTGCAGGGCGGGCGTGTAGGTGTAGGCGCCGGTCGGTGCGTCGTAGCTGAACATGCTGCCGCTTGCGGTGCGGAAGGTGCGGTCGCCGGTGGGCGTGACGCCGTGCAGCGTCGTCGGGATCGGGTTCCCGTCCGGATCGGTGAATCTCAACGAGCCGTGCAGGATGCCGGTCGGGGCCGGTGTGAGAACCGGTTCGGCATGTGTTCGGTCCGGCACCGGGATCGTTGATGTCGGACCGTCCGCAGTGATCGTCACCGCCGCCGAGATGCGCTTGCGGCTGAGGAGTGCGGAACCGAAGACGAGGCCGCCGACGAGAGCGAACTGCGGGACGGGACCGGTCGTGTCCGGACCGTCGGCCGCGGTCAGGAACTGGTCCGGATCGCTCACCAGTCCGAATGTGTAAGGGGTGGCAGGGGATTCGGTGGATGCCACCGGTCCCTGGGTGCCGAAACGCCGTATCCACCACAGGAGCGTCCACGGCGCCGGGCTGGCCGCGCCGGTGCTTCCGCCGCCGAGGATGTTGATCCCCAGGAATGTGAGGATCCCGATGGCGCCGGTCCTGGCCGGCTGCGGGGCCACGGCGACCGGCGGGGTGGAGGTCTTGAGGAGGGGAGCCCAGGGAGGCGGATCACCGGATGGCGACACGTTCCGGCCGAACTGGGATCGGGTGACGTCGACGGCTCGAGCGGCGAGGGCGGTGTCCCCGGGCCGCGGGCCGTCGGCTGCGGGCGGTGGCGTGGTGTCGGCACCGGTGCGGTCGGGCCCGTCGGGCTGGGCCGGAACGGGTTTCTTGGAGATGTCGACATCGAGGGAGGTGCGGTTCGGGGTGGAGTCGGAGGAGGACTCCGGGGCGGGCTCGGTCTCCACGGCGGCCGGCGGCACAGCCGCCTCGCCCGCTGATGATCCCTCGCTCTGGATGGTCGGATCGGGGTACACCGGGAGGATGTCGTTCTCCGCGGTGGGGCCCGAAGGTTCGCCCGTGGGATCGCCGGGGTCGGAATCCGGGATCGTACCGGTATCGGTTCCGGATGCGGGCCCGCCATCCCCGGAATCACCATCGCCGGACCTGGTGCTGCCCGACCCCGAGTCGCTGCCGCCGGAACCGCTGCCGCCCGACCCGCTACCGCTGCCGCCGGAGCCGCTACCGCTTCCGCTGGAATCGCTGCCGCCGGAGTCTCCACCGCCCGAGCCACTGCCGCTGCCGCCGGAGTCACCCCCGCTGGAGTCACCACCGCCCGAGTCGCCGCCGGAACCCGGGGCGTCGACGCTGTGTGATCCGACGCCGAAGGGGCTCGGTTCGGCTGTCGCGGGGGCTTGGCCTCCCCAGTAGAGGGCCAGTCCCACGGCAGCTGCAACCGCGAGCGCCCGGACTCGGCGGGGTCGCGCAGTGGTCATGGTCATCTTCGGAGGACCTTCGATACGAAGCAGCACATTGACCGCGAACGACGACGGGTGAGGACATCACCACCGCGGACACAGTCGATGCCTCTGACGGTAGCCGTTGGTGGTCGCGATCACTAACACTTCGTCGGACGATTCATCCGGCCGGATTCCAGCGGGTGATCGACGGTCGCACGGACCCTCGAGGGCCCCAGAACGGGTGACATCCGGGTTGTGCTGTTGTGCAGCGCTTCCGGTGCCGGTCCGGCCCCCGGGTTCGGGTCGTCGGCGGCGAGATGATCCGTCGTCCGGATTCACCTCGGTCATTCGTGCGAGGTGAAAACCGTCCGACCGGACGACAGTCGTGTCGTGCCCTCCCGGCGGGGGTCCAGTGGTTCAGCGCCGTGCCGCCCACTCGTCGACGAGGCGCGGCAGCCTGCGGGCGCTCGCCGCGAGCGACCGCTGGAAGGCGCGGATGGCCAATGCGTCGGCGACCCTGCCGACCGCCCCGCCCCCGACGCCGTCGTTGTGGACGCGGTAGGTGACACGTACCCCGTCGCGGGCGTCGTCGAATGTCGCGGAGATGGTGAACCCGAACGGCGACTCGGTGGAGGTGAACTCGGTCCCCTGCGCAGGGTCGACGCGGGTGAACTCGCCGACCCATTCGACCGTGCGTCCCAGAGCCCTCATCTGGCCCTTCCACGTGGTGCCGACGCGAGTGGGGCCCTCCGACACCGACGCGATGCCGACGACGCCCGGCGTGAGCGCCGCGACGTGTTCCGGGACCAGGCAGTACTCCCAGACCGTGTCGGCCGGCAGCTTGATCACGACGGAGGCGGAGGCTTCGGGCATCGTCGAACTCCTGCGGTGGTGGCGGTGTGTGGCATCGACGTTACCCACGCCCCGGGATTCCGACGCGAGAGAGCGGATATGGTGCGCATTTCGCCACGGGAGGGGGTGTTAAGCTCTCACGCCGGGGCGGCTGATCAGTGCGATGGGACGACCCGTTTCCCTGCCTACTGCCGACGCATGACCGCAGGGAAGGCGGAGATTCTTCGATGGCCAAAGTGATCGCGACGATCAGCTTGAAGGGCGGGGTCGGCAAGACCACGGTGACCGCGGGGCTGGCCGAATACATGTCGGCGGAGTTCGGTCAGCGGGTGCTGCTCATCGACCTCGACTCACAGATCAATCTGACCACCATGATGATCAGCGAGGAGCGCTGGCTCGAGCTGAACACCAACGGTCGGACGCTCGCCACACTGTTCTCCGATGCGGTCAAGGGCACCCGGTACTTCCGGCTCGACGAGGCCGTCGAGCGGGGTGTCTCACCGGTGAAGAAGGTGAACTCCGTGGACCTCCTCGCGTCGTCGCTGGACCTCATCGAGGTCCAGGAGGACCTGAGTGCGCTGCGCGTCGAGGGGCGGGTGCCCAACGGTGGCACCGGCTTCCTCCGCGAGGCGATCGAACCGGTCCTCGACTTCTACGACTATGTGCTGATCGACTGCCCGCCCAACATCGGGCCCATCACCCTGAACGGCCTGGCCGCCGCGGACGCCTACATCATTCCCACCATCCCGGATGTGTTGTCCACGTACGGAATCCCACAGATCCAGACCCGGGTGCGGAAGATCGGCCACGAGATCGGCCGGACCATCGTCGAGCTCGGTGTGGTGATCACGAAGTACAAGGCGAACTCGGCCGTGCACCGGTCGACAGCGATGCGCCTGCGCCGTGACCCCACCATTCAACATGTGCTGCCCAGTTACATCAACGAGGCGAATTCCGTTGCCGCAGCTGCGGAGTTCACGTCGTACGGGACGCTTCGGGTCAAATACGGCAATCAAGGACAGTTCGACCAGTTCCGTGGCCTGACCATGGACGTGATGACCGAGGCGCAGGAGAAGATCCGATGAGTTCCGACGACACCCGCCGGCGCATGGAGTACCAGCCGTCGGCGGTGCGCTCGCGCAATTGGACGCGAAGAATCCACAGGCCGCACAGCTGATCGCGGGGCTGGTCACCGTGATCATCGCCGAGGCCGAGCGGTCCTCGCGTTTCGCTTCCGCGCTCACCGGAGTGGTCGACGCGCTTCGTCCGGTCGACATCGCGCTCGACGGCGCTCCCGTGGCGGCGCCGCGGAAGCGGGCGGCGGCGCCGAAGAAGCGGGTGACACGTCAACCGGGCGCGTTCGATCCGTTCGTCGTCTACCGCGAGGGCGGTGGCCAGGAACTGTCGGCGCGACTCGGCGAGCTGACCCTCGACCAGCTCCGGGACATCATCGCCGAGCAGGAGCTCGACACCCGCAAAGAGACGAGCCGTAAGCGCAAGCCCGAGGTGCTCGTCTCGTGGATCGTCGAGCGCGTCGAAGCGTCCGAGAACAAGGGGAGCGTCTTCCGGTAGTCGGCGTACGCCGGTAGGCGATCGCCGGGCTCAGCGGCCCAGGATGCCGCCCAGTACCCCGCCGGCGCCCGAGCCCGCGGCCCCACCACCGCCGGTGCCGCCGATGAACCCGCCCGGCGGCAACTCCGACGGCTGCACGACGACGAAGCCCTGGCCGGAGAACGCGAGGGTGAAGCGTTCGCCGGTGCTGCGTCCCATCAGGGTGCCGAGGTTGAACGAATCGTTGGACTTCACCGAGGTGCGCAGGCTCGACGACCAGGCGACCGCGGCCTGCGGGTCGGCGTAGGTCGCGGCGTCGACGTTGAGGACCACCGGTGTGCCGTCGGTGGTGATGGCGATACGTCCGCGGCCGGTGAACACGCAGTTGTACAGGCCCGCGTTGCTCATCGCGCCCGCGCCCTGGACGCGCTGGATGTCGTAGCGAAGGGTCGAGTCGAAGGCGAGGACATTGGCGCCGTTGATGGTGAGGCCGTCGGTGCCGTCGAGGTCGATCAGATGGACGTCGGACGCGGCGTTGGCGAGGAACAGGTCGCCGCGACCGGTGACCTTCATCAGGGGGACGCCCTCGCCGGTCATCGCCTGACGCATCATCCGGCCCAGACCGCCGGACCCGAGTGCTTCGAAGTGGAGATCACCCTGGTAGGCGACCATCGAACCGGTGCGGGCCATGACCTCACCCGAGAGGCCGACGCGGCACATCTTGCTGCCCTGCTTCTGGATTCCCTGGCCGCTGACCTCGGCGTGGGACGGGGCGAACAGATCGCTGTGCATGGGGACTCCCGAGGGTTGGGTCGTGACCGGAGGGTGGGGCGGGGTGGCCGGCGGCGGTGCGGCCGGAGGCGGTGATTGTGGTTGTGGGACCGGCTGATTCGTCGGCGGCCACGGCTGCGGATCGGTTACCCGCGGTGGCTGACCGGGAGGCGGCGGCGGTGCCGGATCGTCCTCGACGTCGATGCCGAACGCGGACACCAGACCGGCGAGCCCTGCGTCGTAACCCTGGCCGACGGCACGAACTTTCCAGGTATCGTTGCGGCGGTAGATCTCGAGGCAGACCACGGCGGCCTCGCTGGTGAGACCCGTCGGCGTGAAGCCGAGTTCCTCGCCGCCGCCGCTCAGGGTCGCGGTCAGTGCGCCGGCGGTCGCGAAGGTGGACGGGCCGGTGCCGTCCAGGCTCGCGGCGACGACGACCGTCGTGATGTCGCGGGGTAGGGCTGCGGTGTCGACGGTGACGATGTCGACCGCACCCGACGAGCGATAGCCGACACCCGGGCCGGTGGGCTGGTTGTAGAAGATCAGATCGGCGTCGGACCGGACGCGACCGGCATCGGTGAGCAGGATCGCCGAGGTGTTGACCGGCGATGCCGAACGCACCGACACCGTCACGGCCGACGACGGCAACGGACGGTTCTCTCCGGCGGACAGCGTGAGCACGTTGTCCATTGTGCCAAGGCGGACCCGCGCGGCAGTTGCTTGTATACCGACTGAACTCTCGTCAGGCAGTCGCGCGGGGCAACTCGACCACCTCGTCCTCGGTCGGCGGGCGCTCTCACGGCGAGGACAACGTGAAGCGGACTCACGCGCAGCACCTTTTCCGCACCCGGTGATCGACGGAGGTTCGGTGATCTCGACGCCGCGGAAAATCAGTGGCGCCGAGGTGCGGTGACACCTCACCATGTTCAGCAACAAGACGTCCACGACGGAGTTCCGTGGCGATTCAACGCTGCCGCAGCGCTATTCGCGTCTGTGGCGAACGACGGTGAGGAGGCCGCCATGGCCACGGTACTTCTGGCGATCGCGTGCGGCCTCGTCCTGCCCGCGATCATCCTCGGCACGGTTCTCGTCGTCGCCGGTGACGGCCGCCGGAGGGTGAGGGACCGCGAGGCGTACGACACCCGGCGGCCGACCCTCTGACGGTCAGCGGGCGACGATCACTCCGCCCGCTTGAGCACTGCCAGCACCGTCAGCAAAAGGATCTTCACGTCGAGCCAGAGGGACCAGTTCTCGATGTAGTAGTTGTCCCATTCGGCGCGGTCGGCGATCGAGGTCTGGCCACGGAGGCCGTGGACCTGCGCCCAGCCGGTCACGCCGGCCTTGACGCGGTGCCGCTCACCGTAGCGGCGGATCTGGACCTCGAACAGTGACACGTACTCGGGGCGCTCGGGTCGGGGACCGACGAGACTCATCTCGCCGCGGAACACGTTGAGCAGCTGGGGCAGTTCGTCCATCGACGTCGACCGCATGATCTTGCCGATCCAGGTGCGGCGGTCCACCCCCTCGACGCCGCCGGGGGCGCTTCCGGCCACGGGCCGGAACTTCTCCGCCTCCGGGTCCTCGGGGCGCATCGACCGGAACTTGAGGCAGTCGAATACGCGGCCATCGCGTCCGACGCGGGGCTGGGCGAAGAAGATCGGTCCCGGCGAGCTCAGCCGGACCAGCAGCATGAGGGTCAGGAACAACGGCGCGATCGCGGTCAGGAGGAGCGCGGCGATCACGCGGTCGCCGATGTGCTTCACCCGGAACTGCCAACCGCGCGGATTGGTGTGGGGGACGGACATCAGAGGCAGGCCGCCGATGTGATCGACGCGGCTGCGGCGGCCAACGACGTCGAACATGCGCGGGACGATCCACACCTTGACGCCGTGCCGGTGCGCGATGCGCACCGACGCAGTCAGACGTTCGACGTTGGTGACCGCGAAGGCCACGACGAGGATTTCGGCACCGGTCGCACGGATCGCGTCGTCGAGGTCGTCGACACCGCCGAGATGAGGGATCTCGGATACCCGCTCGTCGCGATCACGTGCGGGTGCGCCGGCCGCGAGGACCCCGACCGGCTTCAGCCCGTGCTCTGGGTTCACGACCATCCGTCCCACCACCTGCTCGGTGACCGGGCCGTCGCCGATGATCAGCGTGGGAGCCATGAGATGGCCGTGCCGACGCAGACCCCGCTGGGTGAGGTCCCGGATGAGGCGTCCGAACGGAACCCAGAACAGTGCGGACACCCAGAGTTTGGTGACTGCGGCTCCCGGACGGTCGTCGAGTCCCGACAACAGCATCCAACACAGCAGGATCATCGCGGCGACTGTACAACCGGTCATCACCTTGCCGAACTCGTCGAGGAATCGGCGGTTGAGCCCGCGGCGGTAGGTCTTCCGGAATCCGAAGATCCCCACGAGTATCAACGGATACAGGCCGATGGTCCACAGCGGGGGATACGCGGGCTGACGGTTGACGATCCAGAGGATCGCCACTCCGGTAGCCACGGTGGCAGACACGAGGTCGATCGAGATGGTGACAATCGTGCTCAGCGGATCGTCGCGGATGAGATCACCAAGGGAACGCCGTGAGTCCGGTCGGTTCGGCGATCGCGACCTCGTGCGCGTGATCTCGACCTCGGGGGTGCGGGTCGCCAAGTTCACTCCATCCAGATGAACGGCCCCCCGGGTCTCCTGGATTGTAAAGGTGGCTAACAAATACTCGCGAGTCGGCCCGCCGACGAGCAGCGACTCACGCTGCCTCAGCTCCCGAAGACGGCTTCGCGCACGAGGATCGACAGATCCGACATGAGTGCGATGTCCGTCGAGGACCAGTGGTGCGGTTCGGTGTCCCAGGCGCAGAAGACACCGATCACGTGGTCGGCATCGTCGCGTACGGGAATTCCCAGGTACGACGCCACTTCGCCGGAGCAGGCGGTCGGGTGGTCGGAAAGCATTGGATGATCGGCGATGTCATCGATGACCAGCGTCGAACCGCTCACCACCGGGTAGACGCACAACGAGTTCGTCAGCGGCCGCGCGTGCTGGGTGCTGGTCTCGCCGGAACTCCAGGCGATCGAGGCATGCGTCTGGCCGTCCGCGGTGATCACGTTCAGCGCTGCGCAGGACACCCCCAGCGCATCGATGGTGAGGCTGATCGCCTGGTCGACCGCGGGATGCGACTTCTCGTCGAGCAGACCGCTCTCGTCGATCGCACGCACCCGGTCCGGATCGGACAGCAACTCGTGCAGCGCGGCGGCCGTGCCCGGGTCGGTGCCGCGGATGGCCTCGAGCAGTGCGATGAGTGCCGAGTCGCCGGGTGTGCTCAGGATCGCCGACAGCCGTTGCGCCGACATCTCCTCGTCGGGTTCCGGCAGTCCCGGGGTTCCCTGCCCCGTCGTCTCCGGTGCGTTGCCCTCGAACTCGCCGTCAGGGGTAGAACTCATGACACTTCTCCACTTCGCTGTCCGCGCCGTAACTCCCCCGACGGCGCGTGAAGATCATCGACAACTGTCACGGACCGAACGTCCTTCCGACACGGCCTCGACCCAGTCGGCTGTTGACGACCCGACGTCGAGGATGCCGTGCGACTGCCCGTCGACGACCACGGTCGTGATTAGATCACCTTCCCCGCATGCCTGCTCGACCGCACGCTCGGTCCAGGACGGCAGGATCACCGTGTCGGCGGAGCTGTAGACGACCATCATGGGGGCGCTTGCCCGGCCCTGCGGCAGGCTCGCCTCGCCCAGCCACCCGCGGAGGCGATCGGTCGCGGCGTCGTCGATGGGGCGGTAGTCGGCCGGTGTCGTGCGCTTGACGACGTCCTGTTTCTGCACGATCGCGGTGTCGCTGCATTCGAGGAAGGTTCCGAGCGTGTCACGGATGGGGCCGCGGAGATAGTCGTCGATGTCGAGCTCCGGGTGAACGGTCCCGAGGCCGGTCAGGATGAGCGGGAGGAAGGCGATCTGGTTCGGGGTGAGGGTGCCGGCCGCCATCGCATCCGCGATCGGACGGATGTCGAGTGCAGGACTCATGCTGATGGTTCCTTTCAGCTCGAGGCCGTTGCCGTAGGTGCCGGCGATCTCGTTGGCCCGGAACACGGCGTGACCGCCCTGAGAGACGCCGAAACCCCACCACTCGTCCGTGGCGTCGGGAACCAGCGAGCGCACGGCCCGCACCGAGTCGATGATGTTGCGAGCGGCGGCGGTCGGCTCGAGATACGCGTGGGAACCCGGGGTGCCGAGACCCCGATAGTCGGTCTGTACCACCACGAAACCCAGTTCGAGGAGGTTGGCGACGAGGTCGACGGTGCCGAGCAGGTTGCGGTAGAACGACGGCGCGCATTCGGTGGAGATGCCGGTGGTCGGGTGGCCCACCGCGATGACCGGCCACCCGCCGGCCGGGGCCGTTCCCCGCGGCACGAAGGCCGCCGCCGACACCGGGACGACGTCGTCTGTCGCGGGATCCTCGGAGAGATAGCGGAAACGCAGCGACCGCTCGGCGAGCTTGCCCAGGGCCGGGTACTCGCTGGTCTCGGTGGCGGTGCCGACGACGTCACCGGGGGCCGGGACCCGCGACGAGTCGGCGGGATCGGGCGACGAACACGCTGCCGAGGTGACGACGATCAGTCCCGTGAGGAACAGCAGGGTCGACGTGACCGCCGGGTGTCTGGGTCGTTCCGTCCGCGGTCGCCGTCCCGGGCGCCTCATGACCGGGTTCTCGTGGTCGGGTTCATCACCCGCCGGAACAGTGCCACCGGGTCGTCGCACAGTGTCCGATGTGCGGCCTCGATGACGGCGCGGTCGACGAATGCCTCGTAGAACGTGGTGGTGAAGGACCGGGTGCCGTCGACGTCGCTGACGAAAGTCGTTGCCGCGTCGGGGCCGTCGGGTTCGAGAGAGGCATAGAGGTGATGGGAGGACGCCTGCGGGTCCCACTCGACGTCGCCGAACACCCCGATCCGCCCCATGTCGCTGACCGACAGACGGAGACGATCCGGTACGGCCGCGATGTCGGGACCCGTCGACGGCCCGCCTGCCTGTGGGCGGAGGAGGCCGCGGAGTTCGCCCGCGCCGAGGATCGCGACCGGCCACCCCGATCGGGTGACCTCGCGGATTCGGTCGCCGATCTCGACCGGTGTCGCCGAATCCGGGAAACGAAGGGGGATACCGACGGCGAGGTTGCCGTGATCGTTCGCGTGCGCGGGATCGAGGTAGCGTCGGCAGTCGAACAGCACCTGGGTGCGCGGGTCGACGCGGACCTCCTCGGCGGCAACTGCGGCACGCCAGAGGGCGACGGTGACAGCGGCCGAGGACACCTTCATCCCGCCGGCCGCGACCGCATCACGCAGCGCGCCGACGCGGTCGGCGGACATCGAGGTGGCCACGACGCGTCGCGTCGAACGCCACCCGGAGAGTTCGCGGCGCGGACCCTCGGACGCATCGGGGGCGTTGGCCGTCCGCAGCCGCGCGACCTCGCGCAGGCGTGCCGGGTGGCGCAGCAGCTGACGGTATGCGGCGTGCCAGGCGGAACCCGCGGGCAGAGACCGTTCCAGGTTCGGCGCCATCGCCGAGCCGTCGCGGCCGGCCAATCCGGCGATCTGTTCGAGACTCGACCGGCCGTCGCCGATCCCGTGGCTCTGGTCGAGGATCAACCAGCGGCCGCCCAGCAGGTACTCGACGGTGCCCGCCGGTCCCGTGCGTGCGCGCAGACGCGTCAGGATCTCGCCGGGGGAGAGGTCGGCGAGGTCGGGGCGCTCGACCACAGGTCGTGGCGTCACGTCGTGGATCCAGCGTGCCGATGACGGGTCGGGAACGACGGTGAGGCGCGAGGTCGGGGTCATGGCGGGAGCGAGGCGCGCGCGGACCCGATCGGCGTCGAGCGGTGTCAGCGGCCCGGTCACCGAGATCGACCGGGAGGCGGCGAGGGCGCGGTCGAGGATGGTCGCGCGAGTTGCGTCAGATCGCCGCACCGACGACCTCCCGCATCTGCTCGCGGAACCGCTCGCGACGGAAACGTTCGGCCCACGAACGGATCTCGGTGCGGTCGTAATCGTCGACCCGGAAGTCGCGCAGCGAACCGGCGAGTCGCTCGACGACCTCGTCATCGGTCCCCGGTTCGATGAGCTGTCCGGTCGATCCGGGCACGACGGTGTCGAGGGCGCCTCCCTCACCGAGGGCGATGACCGGTGTCCCGGTGGCCATGGCCTCGACCGGCACGATCCCGAAGTCCTCGATCCCCGGCATCAACACGGCGCGCGCACTTCGGTGCAGGTTGAGCAGGGTGTCGTTCGAGACGCGACCGAGGAAGGTGGTCTTCGGTCCGGCCAGTTCGCGGCATTGCTGCATCGCCCGGCCGTCGCCGACGACCACGAGGCGGACGTCGGCGCGCGCCGCGGCCGCGATCGCGAGGTCGGGTCGCTTGTACGGCACCAGACGCCCGGCGAGCAGGTAGAAGTCCTCGCGTGGCACGGCGGGGTCGGGGGTGAACCCGTCGAGATCAACGGGTGGGTGCACGACCATCGCATCACGGTCCCAGTGTTCGCGGATGCGCGCCGCGACGGCCGACGAGTTGGCCACCACGGTGTGGAGCCGGGGTGCGGCGTCGACCTCGCACCGGCGCGCCACGACCGACAGCGCCGACAGGATCGCCGCCCCGGCCGCCCCACCGCCCTCGCCTGCGCGGAGAGACGGATCCCATGCCCATCGGGCGGGGCTGTGCACATAGGCGATGACCGGGGCCTCGGTGGCGAGCACCGCCTGCGTCGCGAATGCGTGATGGCTCACCACGACCGCAGACGCGTCGCGAAGCGGCATGCGACGAAAAGCCCACGGCATCAGCGGCAGCAGCGGCGCGTAGCTGCGTTCGCCGAGTAGGCGGTAGCCGCGGTTGAGTGGGGTGGTGATCGGTGGGTCGGCGAGACCGGCCGGGATGCCCTCCGCCCGGGCGATCGGTGCGTGCACCTCGACTTTCGGCCACGTCGCCGCCAGCTGTTCGACGACGTGCTCCGAACCCGCTATCTCGGTGAGCCGCTCGTGCACGACGGCGATGTGGTCACCGGGCATGGTGGCGCGCATTCCGTGGCGAGGTGTCGAGCGGGGAAGCGTCGAGCGGCGAGACCCGGAAACGTTCGGGGTCGAACGGTGTTCGGTCGGCGCGACTGTGTGCGGGTGTGCGGGTCAGGTGTCCGGGCACCTCGGCGGTGGTCGGGACGTCACCACTCGGGAACGGATCGCGGATGCCGTTGGCCGGACCGCGCTCACCGGGGACACCGAAGTACCCTTCCGGCGAGTCGTGCGTCGGGATCCGGGTCGTTCTGCCGTGCGCCGCGGCAGCCCGGACGACGAGGTGCCGGGTGACGCCGACCTCGGCGAGCTGCGCCAGTGTTTGCTCGGCGAGAGCGCAGTCGGTGCTGCCGGAGGAGATGGCCACGACGGCGAGGGCGAGGTCGGAGGTGTCGACGCGGTTCCACCAGGCTTCGGTGAGGGGGAGGCGCTCGATCTGTATCGGCTGACCCGAGCCGTTGTCGGTGGGCGGGGCCAGTCCGTGCAGGAGACGGTCCGGATCGATCTGGTCGCCGGTCAGGATCAGTGCGACCTGGGCTCGGCGGTGCCGCTGGGTGAGCGCCGGCAAGAGCGTCGCGGGCAGGCCGGGCTCGGGCCCCTCGTCGTAGGAGAGATGTGCCCCGTACTTGTGGGCGATCCGCCGGGCCCAGATGGGGTTCGGTTCACGGCCGATGCGTCCCCTTACGAGCACGAGGATCTCCGCGGCCAGGATGGCGGCCACGATCGCGGCGACCGCACCTTCTTGCGTCGGGTTCGGGGTCACCGGCGTTTCACCGGCCGGCGGTGCGGCGAGGATCGTGAGGTTGTCGGTCGACGAGTTCTGCAGGCGGGTCAGCTGTGAGTTGAGATCCGCGAGCATGGCATTGGACTCCGCCTTGGAGTCGCCGCGGTCGGGCAGCGCCTGGTTGCGTGCCCGTTCGGCGGTGATCTGGGCGCGCATCTCGTCGACCGCCCGGCTGATGTCGCGGGCGTGGTTGGACACCGCGGCCGACGAGATCGCGGACACCATCGCCCGGGCGACCTCCTCGGCCTGTTCGGATGACGGCGCGGTCGCCGTGAACAGCAACAACGACGGCGTCGTGCCCGGCCCGGTCGTGACGTGCTCGCGGAGTTCGGCGGTGTCCCAGTCGGTTTCCACCTGGGTCAGCACCTGGCGGAGGACGTTCTCGTCGGTCGACAGGGCGATGAACGGCGCCCGCATCTGCTCGATGTAGGCGTCGCCGGGGATGATGTCGCTCGCCGGGGTGATCTCGGCGACGACGGTTGCCGAATACTCCTTCGAGACCAGCACGGTACGCAGCCCGAAGACGCACACTCCGATGAACAGACCGATGAGGATCGCGGGGACGGCGACACGGGCGAGGTCGCGGAAGTGGCCGAGAAGGTCGACCGACGGGGGTGCGTCGCGACGTCTGGAATCCAGACTGGAGGTCACACATCTCTCCTGTGGTGTTGGTGCCCCCCGGCTGTTCGTCCCCCGGATGATCCTGCGCCCGGCGAAGTCAGTTCACCTTAGCTAACGATCGGCGGGGTCGTGAGGTGCCCGCCTACCGAGACTCCAGAAACGTGTACGCCTGCTTCGGAGACCAGTCGCGGCGGACGACTCCGAAGTTGTGCTCCAGGTTGTTCGGATCGGTACCCGCGTCCCGCAACGAGTACACGAAGAGCGGTCCCAGCCATGGCGCGTCGTTCTGGGCGCCGATCGCGATCTGGATGCTCTGCGCCTGAACTGCCTCGGACACCGAGTTCGTCCCGGTCCCGGTGGGTGCGCCGAACTCGGTCATCCAGATCTTCTTGTTGCCGTCGCCCGCCGCGACCATCACGTCGCGCATGTCCCACATGCGTGCCGCGGTGCTCCAAGCCGCTGCGGCCGGGTCGTTGGGGAGTGCCGGGTAGGTGTAGGGATGCACGCTCAAAGCATCGAGTGAGCTGTTGAATCCGCCCTGGTAGAGGCTGCGTACAAAGGTCAGCGGCGCGATGTCGCGTCCGTTGTCGGTGCCTGGGGCGAGTCCGCCGGAGATCACCGCCGCACCGGGAACCGCGCGCTTGATGGCGGTGTACGACGCGGCGAGGAGCCGGCCATACTCGGAGGCGTTGGACCGGGGCAGCCAATAGTGGGCGAGGTTGGGCTCGTTCCAGATCTCCCACACCGAGATCGACTGCGAGTACCGTTGCGCGGCGGCCGCGGCGAAGGAGGCGAAGACATTGGGGTCGGCGGGCCGGTAGTGGCTGTTGCGCGGGAAGTCGAGGGGGCGCGCGGCCCACAGCGGCGTGTAGGTGGCCAGGCCCACCGGGCACATGCCGTGAGCGACGATCGCGTTTACGACCCGGTCGATGGGGGCCCAATTGCGCTGACCGCGTACCGGTTCGACCACCGACCAGTCGACGTCGAGGCGCACCGCCCACATGTCCAGTTCCTTGGCGACCGACAGTTCGCGGTTCAGGTCGGCGTCGGAGGCCGCGAGCAGCGATGCCCCGGGTGACGTCGCGACCTTGTGGTCGCCGTTCGACAACGCGCACGACGCCGGTGCGGAATGGGCGTCGCTGCGCGCCCAGACGAGGCTCGCGAGGGTGGCGACGACGATGCAGGCGCACGCCAGGAGGGAACGGGTGGTGTTCCGGCGTCGGGCCAGGGAGCGGTTCATGGGCAACCTATCTAGGGAAGAGTGCAGAGCTCGCCATCGGTTTCCTGCCCCCATCAGGACGACAACTCGTCGAGCATAAGGGGCAATGTGACGGATTTGTCGTGTTCGGTGCCTATTCGGCACCGAGCTTCTCGGGCAAGAGATTCGCGGAGGTCCGGGTCGGCGAGCACCCGGGTGATCGCGTCGGCCAGCGCGACCGGATCGGACGGCGGGACGAGGATTCCCGCGCCGCCGCGCAGGAACTCGGTGGTGCCGCCGTGATCGGTGCCGATCACCGGTTTGCCAAAGGCCATCGCCTCGAGCACCGACAGGGGCCCGGCCTCCGGTGTGATGCTCGCCGAGACGACGACGTCCCAGCGGGTGAGTGCGGTCCGGGGATCGGTGTGACCGAGGAACCGTACGCGCCCGGCCAGATCGGGTCGTGAGGCCCGCTCGTGGAGGGATGCGACGTGGTCGGCGTCGCCGGGAAAGGAGTCACCGGCGAACTCGAGTTCGACGCCCGGCAGAGCGGCGACGGCCTCGAGGAGCACGGCATGGCCCTTCCACGGGGTGAGCAGCGCGAGGATTCCGGCGACGGGCGGATCGTGCAGTTCCGTTGCCAGTGCGGGCACCGGCCATACGACGCCGTTGTGCGCGACGACGGTCGGCAGACCGAGATCGGTCAGGGGTCGCGCCGTCGCCTCCGAGACCGCCACCGCACGCCGGATCACCGGGGCGCTGACGCGCACGACAGCACGCTGACGTCCGGAGGAGAGGGTGTCGTGGACCAGCCACGACACCCCGCCGGACGGCCGCGCCAGCCGGGCCGAGGGCAGGGCGAACAGCGAGTTGACGACGATCGTGGCGTGGCCTCGGGTGCGGCGTCGCAGGACTCGGCCGGCTCGGAGCCAGTCGAGGAGGAGACGAGATGCACCCACCAGGCGGTGGAGGCCGCGTTCACCGCTGAGCCCGAGAGGTGGGATCGACACATGCTCTACGTCTGCCGGGAGGCGACCGACAAGAGGACCGTCGGGACAGACGACCGTCACGCGCCGTCCGCGGTCGCGGGCGACCCCGATCAGGTCGAGCATGACCCTCTCTGCCCCGGACACCTGGCCGGTGTGGGCGACGAACACGAGAGTGTCGGTGTTCGAACGTATCTCGGTCATCGGACCACCTTCGCGTGACGGCCGGGCGGTGAACCAACCCGCTTGAGCAGTGCCACACCGGGCGCGGCGACGATCAGTGCGGCCAGCACGGACACCACGGGCCAGGGCACGTGATCGGCGGCCCACACGCCGCCGGCACACACTGCGGCAGTGAGGATCGCCAACGTGATGAGCGAACCGACCGGGAGTGGTTCGGTGACCGGCAGTGTCCGGGCGACGACCACCCACAACGCCACGGCGCACACGCCGAAGGTGATGACGGACGTGATCGCCGCACCGGTGTAGGAGTAGCGCGGGATCAGCACCACATTGAGGACCACGTTCAGCGCGAGCCCGGCGACCGCGATCCACGGATAGCGTTTGGCGAATCCGGTGGAGGCGAGGACGAAGATCCCCAGCACCACGAAGGACATGATCGCCGCGCCCAGCACCAGGAACCGCGCGGCGTCGGCGCCCTCGACGAAGCGGCGACCGTAGAGCAGTTCGATGATCGCCTCGGCACTCGGCCAGAACGCCGCCACCGCAACGGCACCGGCCGCACCGAAGGCGACCGCGGCGGTTCGGCAGCGCTCGCGGAACTCGCCGGGGCGGTGCGGCCAGGCCGCGACCAGCAGAGTGCTGATCGGGCCGACGGCGGCGAGGATCAGCGTGTCCATGATGTCGGAGAACTTGTAGCCGATGCTGTAGATGCCCACCGCGTCGAGCGAGTCGAGCAGGCTCAGCAACAGGACGTCGATCTTCTGCAGCGCGATGGTCAGGGCGAACCCGATCGCCAGGGGGAGGGCATCGGTGAGCATCGGCTTCCACCGCGACCATTCGATCACCCGGGACGGCCGCAGTCCCGACGAGCGGCGTGCGATCCCGACGACCTTGACGATCAGCGCGAAGACCTCGTTGGCGACGGGCGCGAGGACGAACACCAGCAGCCACGGTGCGGCAAACGCGGCCGCGATGGTGATCGCGAGTTGCAGGACCTGGCCCAGGCTCTCGGCGATCGCGGTGAGCACCAGGCGATGGCGGCTCTGGAAGATGACCGTCAATGCCTGTCCGGGAGTGGCGAACACGACGACGAGTCCGGCGATCGCAGTCGCCCGGATGACCTCGCCCGGGTACTGCAGTACCACCACGTAGAGGACGGCGAGCACGTATCCGACGAGCCCGAGGAGGAGCCGCAACGCGATGAACGCCGACGAGGTCCGGGCGACGTCCTCGGCGTCGTCGGAGATGAGACGGGCCATCACGGCCCGGCCCACCCCGAGGTCGGTGAAGATCGCGGTCAGTCCGAGGAGCGCGAACACGAACGAGTAGCTGCCCCAGTCCTCCGGGGACAGCGTGCGCGCGATGATGACGCTGCCCGCCCACCCGAGGCCGGCGATCACGATGCGGCTCAGCAGCATCGCCGCGGTGGCGCGTGTCGCCGCCCGCGTGTCCGATGCCGGGTGGAGATCGGGTTCGGGTGGGGTCATCGCCAACCGCTCGACCTCGAGATCGGAGGGCAGCGGCCCGGTGACGTCCGGGCTCACGGTGACGCTCCCGACGGCGGGGCCGGGGCGGGCAGATCGAGGCCGGCCGCGCGATACGCCTCGACCGTGCGACGTGCGGTGGTGTCCCAGCTCAGCGATGCCCCGACCCGGGTGCCTGCTTCCACCAGCGCGCGTCGGGTCTCGGGGT
This sequence comes from Gordonia sp. CNJ-863, assembly GCF_001942325.1. Classification (NCBI taxonomy): domain Bacteria; kingdom Bacillati; phylum Actinomycetota; class Actinomycetes; order Mycobacteriales; family Gordoniaceae; genus Gordonia; species Gordonia sp. CNJ-863. The sequence continues at coordinate 152,881 of NZ_MKKG01000066.1, read as the reverse complement.
CCCGGACGAGGGGTTCCAGAGCACGGACCCAGTCGTCCTCGTCATGTCGTCCGACGAGCACGGCACCGTCGCCGACGACCTGGGGAAGTGCACCGACGGCGCTCGCGACGACGGCGCCGCCACATGCCATCGCCTCCACCGGCGGTAGTCCGTAGCCCTCGTAGAACGACGCATAGGCGGTCACGGTGGCTGCGGCGTAGAGCCCGGGGAGGTCTTCGGCGTCGACGTAGCCGAGACCGATCGCCGACGACGGGGCGTCGGGACCGGTCGACCCGGCGCCTCCCAGAACGCAGGCGATGTCGAGCCGGCGGGCGGCGGCCGCGACCAGGGCCACGTTCTTCCGCGGTTCGACGGTGCCGATCTGCAGGATGAAGCGTTCGGGCAGTTCATATTTGGTGCGGACCCGGTCGATGTCCGCGGCCGCGGGCGGGCGCGCCCAGTCCGCGGGCGCGAGTTCGGTGACATGGGCGTCACGCCCGCAGACGTCGTGGATGCGTTCGGCGGTGAACTCGGAGACCGCGATCAGGACGTCGGCCCGCCGCAACGTGGTGCGGACCAGAACGGATTCGCCCGCCGCGCGGAAGCGGCTCGACGCCGACGGCATGTCCAACACCGACAGATCGTGCACCGTCGCCATGGTCGTCGTCGGCCCCGCGACGGGAAGGTCGACGTCCAATCCGTGGAACACCCCACCGCGCCGGGTCGGCAGCACACCGTGGATCGCGCGTCGGACGCCATCGGTCACCGGCCGGCGCAACGGGGTGATCGACGCGGGCAACTCGCCGGTGGCGTCCTCTTGGACGACCGCGGCCAGCGGGGTGTCACCGAGTTGGGCAGGCAGCACCCTCAGTAGTTCGCGGATGTAGGTCTGGACGCCGCTTCCCCCGGGTCGAAGTGCAAGCGCACCGTATGTGATTCGTGTTGTGCAGTCGCGCATCCCACAGCTCCCAACAGCATCCAGAAGTAGAAGTCGAGCGGAAAGATCTCGAAATAGGTGGCCACCAGACTGGCCGCCATCGCCGCGATGATCGAGGCGCTGACGCCCAGGACGAATGCCCCGTCCGGGTCGGGGAGCCGGCGCGCGGACTGCACGCACCAGATCATCGCCGTCACGATCATCGCAAGGAACAGCCAGAGCCCGATCGGTCCGAGTTCCAGCAGGACCTTCACGTAGTAGTTGTCGGGCTGATAGTTCGACGACATGCCCTGGACCGTTCCACCCGCGCCGGCGGTGACCGTCTGCGTGTTCTCACCACGGGCCGCCGACATCGCATCTGCCGCCGACCCGCTGGAACCGAGACCGCGACCGAGCGGGTGCACCCCGATGCTGGCGAAGATCTCGCTCCATCCCGACCCGCGCTGGCTCAGGCTGCTCGACGAGAAGAACACCTTCGCGATCGAGGGCGGCAGGAACGGCAAGGACACCAGGGCGAGCGCGGTGATCGCGAGCATCGGCGCGATGAGGCGCCGGAATCGCAACGCCGCCAGCCAGATCACGCCGACGGCGAGACCGAGGATCGCCGCGCGGACCACCGAGGTGGCCATCGTGATCGCCATGACCGGCCAGAAAGCGAGGAACAGCTGATTGCGGCGGCGGCTCGTGTCGGACAGCGCCACCGCGCCGCCGACCAGCAGGGCCATGGTGACGAACAGTCCGAACCCGAAGGGCTGGTTGAACGTGGAGAACGTGCGGAACAACGGTCCGCTCGAGCGGACCTGCTCACCGTAGGTGTAACCGAGTTCGACGAGCCTTGCCGGACCGACGATCTGCTGTCCGATGCCCACCAGGGTGGTGATCACGCCGAGCGTCATGATGATCGACACCAGGCGATCGCGGTCCTGGGCGTCGAACGGTGTCAGCCACAGCGCGAGCACCACGAACAGATAGAAGAAGGTCACCTTGACGCCGTAGATCCCGACGGGCCCGTAGACCCACGCCGCCGAGATCAGTCCGAGGCCCACCAGGCCGGTCGCCGCGGGCCACCACGGCATGTGAAGAGGCGGACCCGTTCGTGTGGACGGACGGAGACGACGGTTCGCTGCGCAGATCAGCGTGACGGCGAGGATGCCTTCCTTCCAGGCCCCCGCGATCCCCGGGACGGGTGCGATGTCGAGTAGACCGTCGAGCGGGGTCAACGCGGCGAGCAGCAGGAGACCACGCTGCGGGCGCTGGCAGATGGCGGCGATGACGACTCCGCCGAAGACGGCGGCACACAGCACGGCGAGTACGACGGGCAGGTGCTGCACGCGCTATCCGCCTTCCTCGTGCCCCCGCCGGTCGTTACCCCCGGTGAACAATGTTGACACCTCGACGCCCGGTTGTCCGTGGCAACCCCGCGAAGCGCGTGGCACCACGGACAACCGGAGACGCCTCAGTGCCCCGAGATCCGGCGGCCCCGGCGGGGGCGGGTTCGGTCGGGTCCCGACTCGGTGGTGATCACGTGGGCGGCCCGTCGCGCGTGCGCCGAGAGATCCGGAATCCCCTTCACCGGCTGGTGCATCGGCAGCAGGATGTAGCCCTCCTCCCAGGGGAACCGGCCGTACTCGTCGGGCCAGACCACCTGCAGCGTCGGGTAATCGGGGAACAGCAGGTTGGCGAGGATGAGTTCGTCCTTGTCGACCTGCTCGATGAGTCGCACCGACACCGCGACCGTCTGCAGCCGGATGTCGGACTGGTCCGCGACGAGATCGCGCCAGTCCTCGCGGTGGAGGAGATCGCCGAGCTCGTTCAGGATGTGATGCGCGGTGAGCGGGTCGACGCCGTAGATGGCCAGTTCGGGGATCGCGTGCAACGAGAGCCCGGCGGTGTAGGAGAAGCCGCAGTCGGTCTCGCGACTGTTCGCCTCGGGAGATCCTTCGCCGACGGAGGTCACCTGCCATCCACACCGGCGGATGGTGTCGATGGTCGAGCGGATGACGGGATTGGGATGCCACCGGGGCAGACCTCGGATCGCGGCAGCGTGGTCTGACATGGATCGCTCCTTTGTTCGAAGGGTGACGACATGACACCACGGGGGTCCGACAAGTTCCGGTGCGGAGATATCTCGACGTCGGGAGTGGCGAACCGCGCCTGCCGGGACCCCGGCATCCGTTAGCGTGCCCGCATGACGAAGGTGATGGTCGCGCTGCGTGCACCCGGGCCCGGTGTCGAACTGCCCGGTGCCGACCTGCTCGGTGTCGAACTGCTCGGTGTCGAACTGCTCGGGGCAGGTTTCCGGCGGACGTGCGAACGGTCGGGTGCGCGTCGCGTGCAGGTGAACATCTCCGACGACGCGGTCACCGGTGCCATGCGGATCTCCGAACTCGACCCGCCGATCGAGGCGGTCGTCAGTCTGTGGGACGCCGACGTGGACATCGTGCTGGCCGCCCTCGGCGAGTTCGCGACCGTGGTCGGTGCCTGGCGGGTGGCCGAACGTGCACCGCTCGATCCCGACCTACCCGCCGACGGCACGCGCGTCGACGCCCTCGCCAATGTCGCCTTCCTGCGTCGGCCGGCGGGGCTCGACCCGCAGGAGTGGCGTCGGATCTGGCTCGAGGAGCACACGACCGTGGCCATCGAGACCCAGGCGACGTTCGGCTACTACCAGAACGTCGTCGAAGACGCGCTCACACCGGAGACACCGCAGGTGGACGGCATCGTCGAAGAACTCTTCCCGATGGCCGCGGTCAGCGACCTCCATGCGTTCTACGGAAGCGGGGGAGACCGGGCGGAGCTCGAGCACCGCATGACCCGGATGCTCACCAGCGTCGGGAGATTCGGCGCCGACCGACACCTCGACGTGGTGCCGACGTCGCGCCACGACCTCGTGCTCGAGGTGCCCGCCCGGTAGTGTCCGACGAGGCGGTTGCCGGACGCGATTTGGGTCTGGCCAGCAGATTCCCTACACTAGACCGGTTGCCTGTGCACCTCAGGTGCCCGGGACACAACTGAATAGTCTCCGGTGCCGGCGAAAAGCCAAGGGCACCGGCGGCGAGAACCTTCAGAGAAACTATCCACTTCGTGGAAGGCCCACCGCAGGTCAGGGGAGATTTCCCCGGATCGGCGCTGTATGGGAACCGCCACGAGAAAGGTTGACGGTCACCCATGACCATGACTGACCCGATCGCAGACTTCTTGACACGTCTGCGCAACGCCAACTCGGCGTACCACGACGAGGTGAAACTCCCGTCGTCGAAGATCAAGGTGAACATCGCCGAGATTCTCAAGCGTGAGGGCTACATCACCGACTACCGCATCGAGGATGCGGAGGTCGGCAAGAGCCTCATCGTCTCCCTGAAGTACGGCCCGAGCCGTGAGCGCTCCATCGCTGGACTGCGCCGCGTGTCGAAGCCGGGCCTCCGGATCTATGCAAAGTCCACCAACCTGCCCAAGGTGCTGGGCGGCCTCGGCGTGGCCATCATCTCCACGTCGTCGGGTCTGCTCACCGATCGCCAGGCAGCCAACCAGGGCGTGGGCGGCGAAGTCCTCGCCTACGTCTGGTAGGGGAGGGAACGACATGTCGCGTATCGGAAAGAACCCCATCGAGATCCCCGCGGGCGTCGACGTCACCGTCGACGGACAGCGCGTGGCCGTGAAGGGCCCCAAGGGCGAGCTCTCGCTCACCGTCTCGGAGCCCATCGAGGTCGCCAAGGAAGACAACACCATCGTTGTCACCCGCCCCAACGACGAGCGTCGCAGCCGCGCGCTGCACGGCCTGAGCCGTTCGCTGATCAACAACCTGGTCATCGGCGTCACGCAGGGCTACACCACGAAGATGGAGATCTTCGGTGTCGGCTACCGCGTCCAGGCGAAGGGCAAGGACCTCGAGTTCGCCCTCGGTTACAGCCATCCCGTGCCGATCGAGGCCCCCGAAGGCATCACCTTCGCAGTGGAGTCCCCGACCAAGTTCTCGGTCACGGGTATCGACAAGCAGCAAGTCGGCCAGATCTCGGCGAACATCCGCCGCCTGCGTCGTCCGGACCCCTACAAGGGCAAGGGCATTCGCTACGAGGGTGAGCAGATCCGTCGCAAGGTCGGAAAGACGGGTAAGTAAGCCATGAGTGACACAGCTACCAAGACCAGCCGTAAGCCCCTCGGCAAGGACGTGTCGACGCGTCGTCGCAAGGCGACCGTCAACCGGCACTTCCGTCTCCGCAAGAAGGTCAGCGGAACCCCGGCTCGCCCGCGTCTCGCGGTCAAGCGCAGCTCGCGCCACATCCACGTGCAGCTCATCGACGACCTGGCCGGCAAGACGCTGGCCGCCGCGTCGTCGATCGAGGCCGACGTGCGCGCGGCAGGCGGCGACAAGTCGGCCCAGGCCCGCAAGGTCGGCGAGCTCATCGCCGCCCGTGCCAAGGCTGCCGGCGTCGAGGCCGTCGTGTTCGACCGCGGTGGCAAGGACTACCACGGCCGTATCGCCGCGCTCGCGGATGCCGCCCGTGAGGGAGGCCTGAGCTTCTGATGACCATCTTCACCAGCTACACCCACAACACCGGAGGGAACCTCTGATGCCCGGACGTCAGCGTGACGGCGGAAACGGACCCGCCGGTAACGACAACAATCAGAACAACGCAGGTGGCGGCAACGACCGTCGCGGCGGTGGCCGCGGAGACCGTCGCGATCGCGGCGGCCGCGACCAGGACCGCAACCAGCTCGAGCGCGTGGTGACCATCAACCGCGTCTCGAAGGTGGTCAAGGGTGGACGTCGTTTCTCGTTCACCGCTCTCGTGGTCGTCGGCGACGGCCAGGGCATGGTCGGCGTCGGCTACGGCAAGGCCAAGGAAGTTCCGGCTGCGATCCAGAAGGGCGTCGAAGAGGCTCGCAAGAACTTCTTCCGCGTGCCGCTGATCGGTGGCACCGTGACCCACCCGGTTCAGGGTGAGGCTGCTGCCGGCGTCGTCATGCTTCGCCCGGCCAGCCCCGGTACCGGTGTGATCGCCGGTGGCGCGGTGCGTGCCGTGCTCGAGTGCGCGGGCGTCCACGACGTTCTCGCCAAGAGCCTCGGCTCCGACAACGCCATCAACGTCGTCCACGCCACCGTGGCGGCACTGAAGATGCTGCAGCGTCCCGAAGAGGTCGCGGCCCGTCGTGGCCTGCCGATCGAGGACGTCGCCCCGGCGGGTATGCTGCGCGCTCGAGCGGGACAGGGAGTCTGATCATGGCCGAGCTGAAGATCACCCAGGTCAAGGGCACCATCGGTACCAAGAAGAACCAGCGTGACAGCCTGCGGACCCTCGGACTGAAGGGCATCCGCCAGACCGTCACCCGCGAGGACACGCCGATCAACCGCGGCCTCATCAACGCGGTTCGTCACCTCGTGACAGTCGAAGAGGTTTAAGCAATGACCATCAAACTCCATCACCTTCGCCCCGCACCGGGGTCGAAGACCGACAAGACCCGCGTGGGTCGCGGTGAGGGGTCCAAGGGTAAGACCGCGGGCCGCGGCACCAAGGGCACCAAGGCACGTAAGAACGTGCCCGCCGGCTTCGAGGGTGGCCAGATGCCGATCCACATGCGGCTGCCGAAGCTCAAGGGCTTCACCAACCGCAACCGGGTCGAGTACCAGGTCGTCAACGTCGGCGACATCGCGCGTCTCTTCCCGCAGGGCGGCACCATCGGCGTCGACGAGCTCGTCGCCGCGGGCGCTGTGCGCAAGAACCAGTTGGTGAAGGTGCTCGGCGACGGAGAGCTCTCCGTCAAGGTCGACATCACCGCCGACAAGTTCACCGCCTCCGCCAAGGAGAAGATCGCCGCTGCCGGAGGCAGCGTCACCGAACTCTGACGGAACAAACCCGCGGTCGGGCGGCAGCTACGCTGCCGCCCGACCGGGGCGTTTCGGCGTCACTGTTAGAGTTTCAGACGTTGTCTGCCGCATCCGCAAGATCGCCGCATCCCGAACATTGTCGATTGCCGAGCACACGGGGATCGGGTCGTGACCGACCCGGAAGATTGCCCTCGCGTGGTCGTTCCTAGGAGGAGTTAGTGCTTTCCCCCCTCTTCGCGGCCATACGGACGCCGGACCTGAGGAAGAAGATCCTCTTCGTTCTCGGCATCATCATCCTGTATCGCCTCGGCGCGACCGTGCCGTCGCCCGGCGTGGACTACCAGGCCGTCCGGGCCTGTCTGGACGAGGTCTCGGCCGGTGAGTCGAGCTCGGTCTACTCCCTGATCAACCTGTTCTCCGGCGGCGCGCTGCTGCAGCTGTCGGTGTTCGCGATCGGCATCATGCCGTACATCACGGCGTCGATCATCGTCCAGCTGCTCACGGTGGTCATCCCACGGTTCGAGCAGCTCCGCAAGGAAGGTCAGGCCGGCCAGGCCAAGATGACGCAGTACACGCGTTATCTCGCCGTGGCCCTGGCGCTCCTCCAGTCGACCGGCATCGTCGCCCTCGCCGATCGCGGTCAGCTCCTCCCGCAGTCCTGTGCGACCAGCGGTGAGGTCCTCAACGACTCCAGCATCTTCGGTCTGATGATCATCGTGCTCGTCATGACCGCCGGCGCCTGTGTGGTCATGTGGTTCGGCGAGCTCATCACCGAGCGCGGTATCGGCAACGGCATGTCGCTGCTGATCTTCGCCGGTATCGCCGCCCGTATCCCGGCCGAGGGTCGCACCATCCTCAACACCCGCGGCGGACTCGTCTTCGCCCTGGTGTGTGTCGCCGCACTGATCATCGTCGCGGGCGTGGTCTTCATCGAGCAGGGCCAGCGCCGCATCCCCGTGCAGTACGCCAAGCGCATGGTCGGCCGCAAGATGTACGGCGGCTCGTCGACCTACCTGCCGCTGAAGGTCAACCAGGCCGGCGTCATCCCGGTCATCTTCGCCTCGTCGCTGCTGTACCTGCCGCAGCTGATCGTCGAACTGACGCGCAGCCCGGACGGCACCCAGTCGACCTGGCAGGAATACGTCACCAAGTACCTGACCGATCCCAGCAACGGGGTCTACATCGCGGTCTACTTCCTGATGATCATCTTCTTCACGTACTTCTACGTGGCGGTGACGTTCAATCCGGAGGAACGCGCCGACGAGATGAAGAAGTACGGTGGCTTCATCCCGGGTATCCGGCCGGGCGCCCCGACCGCGGAGTACCTGGGTTACGTGCTCAGCCGCATCACTCTCCCGGGTTCGATCTACCTCGGTATCATCGCGGTCCTGCCGAACCTCTTCCTCGAGATCGGTAACAGCGGCAACGTCCAGAACCTGCCGTTCGGCGGCACGGCCGTACTGATCATGGTCGGTGTGGGCCTGGACACGATGAAACAGATCAACAGTCAGTTGATGCAACGCAAGTACGAAGGATTCCTCAAGTGAGACTCGTAATTCTCGGCCCGCCCGGAGCAGGCAAAGGCACGCAGGCTGAACTGCTGAGCGAAGCCCTCGGCATCCCGCACATCTCCACTGGTGATCTGTTCCGCGCCAACATCTCCCAGGGCACCCCGGTCGGTATCGAGGCCAAGAAGTACCTCGACGCCGGCAACCTGGTCCCGTCCGAGATCACCGTCGACATGGTCCGTGCCCGGGTGGGCGAACCTGATGCGGCCAAGGGCTTCATCCTCGACGGCTTCCCGCGTTCGACCGAGCAGGCCGACGCACTCAAGGAGATCCTCGCGAACCTCGACGCCTCGCTGGACGGCGTGCTGTCCTTCGTCGTCGACACCGACGTCGTCGTGGAGCGCATGCTGGCCCGCGGTCGCGCCGACGACACCGAAGAGGTCATCCGCAACCGGATGGACGTCTACACCAAGGAGACCTCGCCGCTGCTCGCGTACTACGGCGACCAGGTCAAGACGATCGACGCGGTGGGCGACATCCAGGATGTCCACCAGCGTGTGCTGAGCGCCCTCGGCGCCGGCGTCAACTGACATCCCGAGACTGCGTCCGCTGATGGGTTTTCGCAAACGCAAGCGCGTTCCGTTCCGCTCCGCCGGCGAACTGGATGCGATGGCAGCAGCGGGCGCAGTCGTCGGATCGGCCCTCGTGGCCGTCCGCGCCGCCGCGAAGGCGGGGGTGAGCACCCTCGACCTCGACGAGGTCGCGGAGACCGTGATCCGCGAGGCCGGGGCAGTTCCCTCGTTCAAGGGCTACAACGGTTTCCCCGGATCGATCTGCAGCTCGGTCAACGACGTCGTGGTCCACGGGATCCCGTCGTCCGATGTCGTTCTCGCCGAGGGTGATCTGGTGTCGATCGACTGCGGTGCGGTTCTCGACGGCTGGCACGGCGACTCGGCTTGGACCTTCGGCGTCGGTGAACTGTCGCAGGCTGACACCGAACTCTCCGAGGCCACCCGGCTGTCGATGGAGGCGGGTATCGCCGCCATGGTCGACGGCGCGCGCCTCACCGACATCTCCCACGCGATCGAACTCGGCACCCGCGCCGCCGAGAAGAAGTTCAATCGTCCGTTCGGCATCGTCGACGGCTACGGCGGCCACGGGATCGGCCGTGAGATGCACATGGATCCCTTCCTCGCGAACGAGGGCGAGCCGGGCAAGGGCCCGCTGCTGGTGATCGGGTCGACCCTCGCCATCGAGCCGATGCTGACCCTCGGCACCGTGGAAACCACCGTCCTGGAGGACGACTGGACCGTCGTCACCGACGACGGATCCCGGGCAGCGCACTGGGAACACACCGTCGCGGTCACCGCGGACGGTCCGCGGATTCTGACTCCGCGACCCGAATGATGTTCTAGGCCCGACCTCCTAGTTCCGCTGCAGAGTAAGAATCTGCCGTGCCTCGAAGTCCTGCTGCGCGGCCGGCATGGCGAAGAATGATTGATTGCGGCGGTGTCACTCGTCTCTGGTCATGACCTCGGCGAGTGGACCTGCCAGGCAGATGGCGAGTGTCGAGCAGAGGAGAGTTCGAAGAAGATGGCCACAGTGGAACTCGGCGACGGACTGACGGTTTCAGCCCTCGGATTCGGTGGCATGTCGCTGACCGACGTCTATGGCGCGGTGTCGGATGACGATGCCCTGCGCACCCTCACGCATGCGGTCGACAGCGGCGTGACGTTCATCGATACCGCGAACGTGTACGGGGACGGCCGAAGCGAGACCACGATCGGCAGGTTGCTCAAGACCCGCCGCGACGAGGTTCAGCTCGCCACCAAGTTCGGCATCGTCGGTCAGGGCGGCGTCGGGCAGCGCGGAGTCCGCGGTGACCGAGAGTATGTGCGCGAGCAGGTCGAACTCAGCCTGGCACGACTCGGCACCGATCGCATCGACCTGTACTACCAGCACCGCGTCGATCCGGTCGTCCCGATCGAGGAGACCATCGGCGCGGTCAAGGAACTGGTCGAAGAGGGCAAGGTCCTGCACATCGGTCTGTCCGAGGCGACCGGTGACGAGATCCGCCGCGCGGTCAGTGTGCACCCGATCGCCGCCATCCAGTCCGAGTGGAGCGTCGTCTCCCGAGACGTCGAACGCTTCGTGGTACCCGCGGCCCGCGAGCACGGCGTCGGTTTCGTCTCCTACTCGACGCTGGGCCGTAAGTGGCTGGCCGGGCTCCTGGACCACAACGATCTGGTCGAAGGCGATGTGCGCCTGAACATCTCGCGCTACACGCCCACCAACCTGGCGTACAACAAGCCGATCCTCGAGGAGTTTCTGCAGATCGCCGACGAGGTCGGTGTCACCGGTGCACAGCTGGCGCTGGCCTGGTTCTACACCAAGGGTCGCGAGTTCGATCTCCCCGTCGTCTCGATCCCGGGTTCCCGGTTCGCCGAGCGTGTCTCGGAGAACCTGGCCGGCGTCGACGTCGAACTGACCGCGCAGCAGGTCGAGCGACTGGATACGTTGGCCGCCCGGATTCGCGGTCATCGGTCCGCTCAGCCGCAGTTGGTGTCGTCCGCACGCGAGTGACCCGCGACCGCACCACTGCGGGGTGAGTATCGGTCGCCTTCAGGGTGAACGTCGAATTGGTGTCGTGGTGAACGCGTCTCAAATTCGATGTGTCGAACTACAGACAGCCGCGTCACTCCTGCCTTACGATTTCCCTTGTCTCGCAAGAGAGCGAGGGGGATGCGCCGGTTGGGGTGCCCTTGATACGTTCGATCCGTATGTCCTCCACTAGGGTTTCCTCGGCTGTGGCCGCACGCCCGAGTCCAGGTGACGGAGGTGCGGAGTGGTCCTGTCGGCGTCGTTGTCCATCGTCAGTGGACCGGTACCAGTCGTCGTCACCGTCCTCGGTGTGATCGGTTTCCTGTGGCTCATCTTCTATCCGTCGGTCCGCTATCTCCTGATCGTCGTCCCGGTCTCGATCGCGGTCGCCGTCGGCGGCACGCTGTTGGCGCACTACCTGGTCGAGGATGTGTTGCGTCCGTTTCCGGAGGCGATCGAGACCGGTGTCTACATCTCGAGTTGTGTTGCCGCCCTTGCGCTGATTCTCGGGGTGGCCCGATTCGTGGCCGGTCACGGATGGTTGCAGAAGCTGATCACCGTGCTCGCCGGACTGTTCGCGGTGCTGATGGCGTTGTCGCAGATCAACGTCACCTTCGCCTACTATCCGACAGTTGATGCGCTGCTGGGTCATTCGGGTGCGCGGTCGGTGACGCTCGAGGAACTCGACGACGACTCACTGATCGTGGTGCCGATCGACAAATGGCGGGCACCGCAGAACATCCCGAGCGGGGGGCGGATCCTGACGGCGCCCATCCCCGGAACCAAGTCCGGATTCACGGCACGTCCCGCGAAGATGTATCTGCCGCCGGCTGCTCTCACCTCGCCGACACCGCGGTTGCCGGTGCTGCTCCTGCTGGCGGGTCAGCCGGGCGCCCCGGACGACTGGCTGCTCGGCGGTCAGCTGGTCGCCACGATGGACGCGTACGCAGCAGAGCACAACGGCCTGAGCCCAATCGTCGTCGTCGCCGACGGGACCGGATCGACGATGGCCAACCCGATCTGTGTGGACTCCAAGCCGGGCAACGTCGCGACCTATCTGTCGCAAGACGTGCCGGACTGGGTCGCGGCCAACCTCAAACTCGCGAACACGGACAGCAGGTCGTGGGCGGTCGGTGGCTTGTCCTACGGCGGAACGTGCGCGCTGCAACTCGCGACGAACTATCCGGACGTCTATCCGACGTTCCTCAACCTGTCGGGTCAGATCGAACCGTCCCTGGGGTCGCGTCAGCAGACCATCGACACGGCGTTCGACGGCGACGAGGCTGCGTTCAAGGCGGTCAATCCGATGGATCTGATGGTCACGCGGCAGTATCCCGACACGGCCGGTGCGTTCGTCGTCGGACGAGATGACGCGATGTACCGCGCCGGTCTCAAAGAGGTGTTCGAAGCTGCGCGGCGTGCCGGTATGGACGTGCATTTCAGCGAGGTGCCCGGTGGGCACAGCTTTGCGGTGTGGTCGGTGGGCCTGCGTCAGGAGATGCCATGGCTCGGTAAACGATTGGGGATTCCGGAATGAGCGCACCCGTTGTCGAGACAGAGCGAGACGACGCCGACGGCCCCCGCGAGAGTGCGGTGCTGAACAAACTCAAGGCGTACGCGGCGGTGCTGATGCGGCTACCGTTCACCCTCGCGTTGTGGCTGACCGTCTTCGGTCTGGCGCTCTTCACGGGGTCGTTGTGGAGTCACGCGGCTCGGAAGTCCTGGTACCACGACGTCGCTTTCGGGGTCCCGGCGTTGGAGGACGGCAAGTGGTGGACCATCGTCACCTCGTCGTTCTTCGAGCCGAGCCCGGGCAAGTTCGTGCTCGCGCTGATCTTCATCGCGGTCGGAATCGGTTGGGCCGAATACCGGTTGGGCACTGCGCGGGTCGCGGTGGTGGCATTCGGTGGCAAGATCGTCACCGAGTTGATCACGGTCGGTCTGGTCTGGTTTTTCAGCCGCGATTTCACTTCGTGGGAGTGGGTCGAACGCCTGTCGCACGTGCACAGCGCGAGCGCGATCACGATGGTCGTGGCGGCGGTGGCGGTGGCGACGGCCACGCTCCGCTCACCCTGGCGCCTACGCATCCGGGTCGCCCTCGGGGCTGTCGTGGCGATCGCTTTCCTGTTCGAGGGCACGTTCAGCACGGTCCAGTATGTGATCGCGGTACTCATCATGCTGCCGGTGGGCGAACGGTGGTTCAGTACCGCCGAGCACGGCTATCTGCCACGTACCCGTCGCGAGGTGCGCATGCTGGGCTGTGCGGGCCTGCTCGTCATCGCGGGCGCGAACCTGCTGGTGTTCTTCTTCCCGGGTAGCGGGCCCCTCGGGCCCACCGACGCCAACGACGAGTCCACCTTCACGATGATCATCGGCCTGGTGATCAACCTGCTGATCGCCGACCAGTTGCGTCGAGGTCGGCGGTGGGCCTGGTGGGTTGCGGTGGTCTACGGACTAATCAACGTGGTTGCGACCATCGCGGTGGTGGCGTTGGTCGCCTTCACCGACTTCGCCGCCGAGGGGGGCGTCACCGTAGGCACCACTCTGCTGTGGGTGGTGGTCCTGGCGATTCTGCTGCCGGGACGGTTCGCCTTCCGGGTGCCGTGGCGGACCCGACTGACCGGCGACGTCGACGGCGATCCGCTGGAACGGGTCAAGGACCTGCTGCACACCCACGGCGGCGGCACGATGTCGTGGATGATCACCTGGCCCGGCAACAACTACCTGTTCCCGGCGGGCGGCCCCGGTGCGGGTGGACCGTCGGGTGTGGTGGCCTATCAGCACCACATGGGAACGCTGCTGGCACTGTCGGATCCGGTGTGTGCGCCGCAGGATCGTCGGGCGGCGGTCCAGGACTTCATCGACAAGGCCGAACACAGCGGCAAGGTGCCCTGCTGGTTCTCGGTCGGTGCCGAGACGGCCCAGATCGCCGAAGAGCTCGGCTGGCGGAGCCTCCAGATCGCCGAGGACACCATCATCGACCTGCCGAATCTGGCCTTCAAGGGCAAGTCGTGGCAGCACGTGCGGTCGGCACTGAACAAGGCGACGAAGGAGAACATCAGCTTCCGCCTGGTGACCCTGGCCGACGAACCGTTCGGCATCCGTTCACAGGTGCGCGCGATCTCCGAGGAGTGGGTGGGGGACAAGGGGCTTCCCGAGATGGGCTTCACCCTCGGCAGCGTCGACGAGGCGATGGACCCGGAAGTCCGTGTCGCGCTTGCCGTCGACGAGGCGGGCGATGTCCACGGCGTGTTGTCCTGGTTGCCGGTGTACGCGGCGTCCGGCGCCGACGGTGCGTCGGTACCTGCCGGAACCGTGCGCGGTTGGACGCTCGACGTGATGCGGCGTCGTACCGACGGATTCGGCCCGGTGATCGAATATCTCATCGCCTCGTCCGCGACGGCGTTCAAAGAGGAAGGCGCGCTGTTCGTCTCGTTGTCGGGCGCACCGCTCGCGCGGAGCGGCGACTCGGTCGAAGAGGGGATGGACCGCCTGCTCGACAGTCTGGGAGCCGCGATGGAGCCCTTCTATGGTTTCCGGTCGCTGCACGCGTTCAAGAAGAAGTTCAGCCCGCGCTACGAGCCGGTGTACCTGGCCTTCCGGGACGAGAGTGACCTGCCCCGTATCGGTCTGGCCATCTCGCGGGCCTACCTCCCCGACGCGACCCCCGGACAACTCGTCCGACTCGCCGCCTCGGGCAAGGGCAACTGACCGTCGACCGGGCACCACCTGTTCCCTGAGGTGCGAGGAGCGCAGCGACGAGCCTCGAAGGGCCCGCCGACCGGGCAGAGTCAGTCGTGCGCGCCGAGTTCGGTCGCCGTCTGGGACCGTAGACGCTGTTCCTCACGGAGCGCATCGAACTCGGCACGCCAGTCGGTGGTGAGTGTCAGCCCCTGACGCCCGGCCTCTTCGGTGCTGAGTTCGACGGGGAAGCCGAACGTGTCGCTGAGGGTGAAGAAGTCGGCTCCGGTGATGGGGCGGGCTTCTTTGACGATGTGCCGCAGCTCGCGTAGACCCTTGCTGAGCGTGCGACGGAAGGCGCGCTCTTCCTTCTGCAGGACTTTGACGATGGTGTCGCGCTGCTCGCCGACCTCGGGATAGGCGTCGGAGTAGATGTCGGCGATCACCTCGACGAGTGGTGTCAGCACGTTGTTCTCGACGCCCAGTTCGGTGGCGAAGCGGGTCGCCCGGCGCAGCAGCCGACGCATGACATAGCCGGCTTCGCGGTTCGAAGGGGTGACACCGTCGGCAGCCAGGAAGACCGCTCCACGAACATGGTCGGTGACGATGCGCATGGCGTGGGTGGTGTCTTCGTAGCTCGTCCCCGAGAGTTCCTGGAGTTTCTCGATGATCGGCCACAGCAGGCTGACGCGGAAGACGTCGGGGCTGTCGATCGACGCCGCGGCGATGCGTTCGAGGCCGCCGCCGAAATCGACATTGCGATTGGGGAGTTCGGCAAACGACACGGCGCCGGGGGCGTCGGACTCGGCGCGGCGGTACTGCATGAACACCGAGTTGCCGATCTCCATGTACTGGCCGCCGTCGGAATTCTGGTGTGGGAAGCGACCGTACGTGGTGTCGTGTTCGACCTGCGGGAAATAGTAGAAGACCTCGGAATCGGGTCCGCCGGGGTCGCCGACCGGCATCGCCTCGGGGCCGCCGGCCCGGGACCACCAGTTCTTGTCCTGATAGAACGCAATTCGTGCGCCCTGGTTACCGACCTCGTTGCCGTGTTCCTCGGTGATGAGGTCGACCCGGTCGTAGGAGACGCCCGCGGCCTTGAAGAGTTCGGTCCAGATATCGGCGCTCTCCTCATCGCGCGGTATGCCGTTCTCCGGGTCACCGGCGAAGACGGTCACGTAGATCCGGTTGGGATCCAGGCCGACGACGTCGACCAGGAACGACCAGAACATCGGGATCTGCTCGGCCTTGAAATAGCTTCCCAGGCTCCAGTTTCCGAGCATCTCGAAGAACGTGGTGTGGCGGTTGTCGCCGACCTCGTCGATGTCCTGCGCTCGAACGCAGGGCTGGACGTCGGCGAGCATCGTGCCGGCCGGGTGTGGTTCACCGAGCAGGTACCCCAGTAGCGGTTGCATCCCGGATCCGGTGAACAGCGTCGTCGGATCGTTGTGTGGGACCAGGGATGCGCGGTCGATGAGGGCATGTCCACGCTCGGCCATCATGGCGAGGTAGGCCGAACGGATCTGCTGAGCGTCCATGACCCGCATTGTGCGGTCCGGCCTGGTGATGTGGGCCGTGATTCGGCAAGGTGGGCACGGTTCTGCCGATGCTCCGCTCACCGTTTCCGCTCCCGCTCACCCGATTTCGGTGAGCGGGAACGGATCGTGTGAGCGGCCCGCTGATCCGTGGCACATCTACGGCCGGGCGTCGCGGTGTGGTCGGTGCTCGCGGTGGTCGAGTACGCATACCGTCTCTGGATGACGACCGAGGACCCGGAAGTCTCGTTGCTGAACCATATCGACGCCGCGATCGCGGCATCCGCGTTCAGCGACTGACGGTCTGGGGGCGGTCAGCCCGCGCGCCGACGACCCGATCCGCCCGCGTGTAGACGACCATCGACTCGCCGCGGGAGAACCCGATCAGGGTGATGCCGAAGTCGTCGGCGAGGTCGGCGGCCAGGGACGAGGGTGCGGACACCGCGCTCAGCATCGGGATACCCGCCATCGCCGCCTTCTGTACCAGCTCGAAGCTGGCGCGACCCGAGACCTGAAGAACGGTGCCGGACAGGGGAAGTCGGTCGGCGAGGACGGCCCAGCCGATGACCTTGTCGACGGCGTTGTGCCGGCCGACGTCCTCGCGGACGACGAGCAGTTCGCCGTCGGCGTCGAAGAGTGCCGCTGCGTGCAGCCCGCCGGTCTTGTCGAAGACATCCTGCTCGGCGCGGAGACGGTCGGGGAGGCCGAGCAACGTGTCGACGTCGACCGTCAGCGTGTCCGCGGCCGGATCGTGAGCGGACGCGGTGTGGACGGATTCGATGCTGTCCTTGCCGCACACTCCACAGGCGCTCGTCATGGTGTTGCGACGGGCGACGCCGGGTGCGGGCGGCGGAACGTGGGGGGCGAGGGAGACGTCGACGACGTTGTAGGTGTTGGCGCCGGTCGAGTCGGTGCCCGCGCAGTACCGGGCCGTCGAGTAGTCGCCGCCCGCGGTGATGACGCCTTCGGAGACGAGGTAGCCGGCCACGAGCTCGAAGTCGCTGCCGGGGGTGCGCATGGTGACGCTCAGCGGCTGACCGCCCACGCGGATCTCCAGTGGCTCCTCGACGGCCAGGGTGTCGGCGCGTTGCGTTGGGGCCGCATCGCGTCGGATGCGGGTGACGCGGCGTCGTGCGGTTACTCGTCCCACGCTTCGACCTTAGTCCTCAGACGTCGAGGATCAGGGTGACCGGCCCGTCGTTGACCAGGCTCACCTGCATGTTCGCCCCGAACCGTCCGGTGGCGACGGTGGCCCCGGCGTCGCGCAGGGCAGCGGCGACCGCGTCGACGAGCGGCTCGGCCACCGGGCTCGGGGCGGCGGCGTTCCACGACGGCCGGCGTCCCTTGGCGGTGTTGGCGTACAGGGTGAACTGGCTGATGACCAGGATCGGTGCGTCGATGTCGGCGGCCGCCTTCTCGGGTCCGTCGTCGCCGTTGAAGATCCGCAGGCGCCAGATCTTGTCGGCGAGCCTCGCGGCGTGGTCGGGGGTGTCGTCGTGGGTGGCGCCGACGAGGGCGACGATGCCGGACCCGCCGGCCGGGATGTCGAGTTCGCCGGCGATCTCACCGTCGACGGTCACGCGGGCTTCACTTACTCGCTGGATGACGGCTCGCACCGACCCAGGATGCCAGGCTGAATGGTCCCTTACCGGAGCAGGTGGGCGACGGGGCTACTTGATCTCGATGTCGCCGTCGAACTCGTAAGGAGTCGCCGCGGGCTTACATCCGCTGAACGAACCGGTTGGTGCAGGACCGTTCACCCCGACCTTGCTCGGATCGCCCTTTCGCACCGTGATCTGCACGGCGAGCGCGTCCTGCAACGGGGCGGGGATCAGATTCGGGTCGGTCGCGCTGATGGGATAGACCAGGGACGCGGTGTCGCCGTCGGTGTGGATGCAGGTGATCGGTCCCTTGACCTTGAACGGCAGGGGATTGTCGTCGTCGCCGGCCAGCAGCGTGGCTTCGTAGGTGCCGGTGGTCTTACCCTCCGCGTTCGTGGCGCCCACGGCCTTGATCGCGAGGAGGTCGAGGTCTGCGATCTCGAGTTCGCCCTCGATCATCAGCGACTTGGTCTGAGCGGCATCGGCCGGTGCCGAGACCGCCAGTGTTGCGAACACTGCGGCGGCCGCCAGGGCGGTGGTGCTGAGAGCGCGTGCTCGGAAACCCGTCATGACTATCTCCTTCGGTCGACCGTGGTCGGGTACCCAGGGGCGGACCCTGAAAACCATCCCCGAAGTACGCCCTCCACAGACCGTCCGACGACACTGTGCCGCCGGCGGCGCTGCCGAGGGTGCCTCTGAGGGGCGCTTCTCAGCGCTCAGTTGAGCCCGAAGGTCACCGTGACCGTGAAGGTCAGCTCCTGCTCGCCGGGCTCGATGGGCACGGGCGACGCGGCGACGTCGCGCTCGAAGGTGCCGGGAGAGGCGGGCTGTTCCTGACCGCTGGTCGTCTCCTTGATGGTCAGCACCTTGCCGAGTGAGTCGTCGGCAAGCGAGGCGTACTGCTCGGCGCGGCCGCGGGCGTCGTCGAACGCCGCTTCCCGGGCCTCCTTGAGGAGCTGCGAGTCGTCGTCGATGGTGAAGGAGACGTTGCTGATCCGGGTGTTGTCGCCGCCCGCGGTGGCGGCTGCGCTCAGGACCGTGGAGGCTTTGGAGATGTCGCGGATCGTGACGCGGATGGAGTTGGTCGCCATGTAGCCGCTGATCTGACTGCTGCCACCGGGGGCGGGACTGGAGTACTGCGGGGTCACCGACACCTGCTGGGTGGCGACGTCCTTGCGTTCCACGCCTGCGTCGACGACGGAATCGGTCACCGCGCGCACCTTCTCGCTCGTCTCGTTCAGTGCGGTCGTCACGTCGCCCGCGGTCGCCTCGACGCCGATGTCGGCGCGAAGGGTGTCCGGCGCGCCGCTGACCTGTCCGGTGCCGACGACGGTGACCGACCGCTGTTGGTCGACGGCGCCGTCGCTGCCGCACGCCGCGAGCGTGAGGGCCAGCGCCGGGACGACGGCCACGACCCCGATGCGCCGGAGGCCCTTCAGGGTCCTCGTCACCGTGCTCATCGGTCCACCGGGTCCCGCATCAGCAGCCCGAGCAGCCAGCCGACGACCGACACGACGATCGCGCCGAAGATCGCCGACCAGAAGAAGTCGTCGACCTCGAGACCCCAGTGCGTGGTGTTCCGGGTGATCCAGGCGGTGATCTCGAGCATCAGCGCATTGATCACGATGTGGATGAGCCCCAGCGTCAAGATGTAGAAGGGGATCGAGATGATCTGCACGATCGGCTTCACCAACGCATTGAGGACGCCGAAGATGACCGCCACGACCAGCGCGATCCCGACCTTCTCTGCAGTCGTCGACCCGCCTACGAACTCGATTCCCGGGACGATCAGAGTCGCCACCCACAACGCCACCGCGGTGCACACGGTGCGGACCAGAAATGCCAGCATGCGCAACAGTCTGCCAGTACGACCGTGCCGGAAACGTCCGTCTGATGTGCGAGTCGGGCGGAATGCGGTGGCCGACCGGCACGCATTTGGACTGTTCCCGCAGTTCGCGTAACATAGATCGTCGGTGCGTCTCGCGTGCCCGCATCCGCGTGTCCCCACGCGGATCGGAGCGCTCGCACCGGGTGTTGGTCCTCGCCGAGCGGTGACCACACCTTAACGGACAAACACTGATTCAACCGGGCCAACGACGCAGCACCACCCGGGTGTCGCGGAAACGGCCAGGATCGCGGAGGAAATGGCGAAGAAAGACGGGGCCATCGAGGTCGAGGGTCGAGTGATCGAACCCCTGCCCAATGCGATGTTTCGCATTGAGCTGGAGAACGGTCATAAGGTTCTCGCCCACATCAGCGGCAAGATGCGGCAGCACTATATCCGCATCCTGCCCGAGGACCGGGTCGTCGTGGAACTCTCGCCCTACGACCTTGCTCGTGGGCGAATCGTGTACCGCTACAAATAAGACTTTCCCGGCCTCGCCGGGAGAAGACTTCCCGGACATCCGTCTGGGAGGAGACCGACACCCACGTGTACGGCCGTGTTCAGGCGTGCGCGCGGGCGAGCCGAGCAGGAGAGATTGACGTGAAGGTTCAGCCGAGCGTCAAGCCGATCTGCGAGAAGTGCAAGGTGATCCGCCGCAACGGTCGGGTCATGGTGATCTGCGAGAACCTGCGTCACAAGCAGCGTCAGGGCTGATCACGCGCACCCTCCGGGTCGCTTGAGTCAGAACAACTGAATACAGACAACTGAAGATCAGAAGACCTCTCAGCACCAGCGGCGACAGACGCGTCACCGCCTACCTCCGGATCAGAGGCCGGAGCCCACGAGGCCGGACACACGGTTCGGCACCAGCTCGCGGGACGGACTGGGAGAAGACCTCTGGAAATCGAAAAGGAAATCCGCCACATGGCACGTGTTGCTGGTGTGGATCTCCCCCGCGAAAAGCGGCTGGAGATTGCACTGACCTACATCTACGGAGTTGGACGCACCACCTCCAAGGAGATCCTCGCGGGAACGGGCCTCAGCCCCGACCTCCGGGCGAAGGATCTCACCGACGCAGACGTCTCGAAGCTGCGTGAGTACATCGAAGCCTCGGTGAAGGTCGAGGGTGACCTGCGTCGCGAGGTGCAGGCCGATATCCGACGCAAGATCGAGATCGGCTGCTACCAGGGTCTGCGCCACCGTCGTGGCCTGCCCGTCCGCGGACAGCGCACCAAGACCAATGCCCGCACTCGTAAGGGCCCGAAGAAGACCATCGCCGGGAAGAAGAAGTAATGCCTCCGAAGTCACGTAGCGCAGGCCCCAAGAAGGGCACCCGCCGTCGCGATAAGAAGAACGTCCCGCACGGCCACGCGCACATCAAGTCGACGTTCAACAACACCATCGTGTCGATCAGCGATCCCAGCGGAAACATCATCAGCTGGGCGTCGTCGGGCCACGTCGGTTTCAAGGGCTCGCGCAAGAGCACCCCGTTCGCGGCTCAGCTCGCGGCCGAGAACGCTGCGCGCAAGGCCCAGGAGCACGGCGTCAAGAAGGTCGACGTTTTCGTCAAGGGACCGGGTTCGGGTCGCGAGACCGCGATCCGCTCCCTGCAGGCAGCCGGCCTCGAGGTCGGCACCATTTCCGATGTCACCCCGCAGCCGCACAACGGTTGCCGTCCGCCCAAGCGGCGTCGGGTCTAGTCGGGAAAGGGAGGAACAGAGAAAATGGCTCGTTATACCGGCCCCGCAACAAAGAAGTCTCGTCGCCTTCGCGTCGACCTGATCGGTGGTGACGCCGCATTCGAGCGTCGCCCCTACCCGCCCGGCCAGCACGGCCGCTCGCGGATCAAGGAGAGCGAGTACCTGCTCCAGCTGCAGGAGAAGCAGAAGGCGCGCTTCACCTACGGAGTGATGGAGAAGCAGTTCCGTCGCTACTTCGAGGAAGCCAATCGTCGCAGCGGCAAGACCGGTGACGAACTGCTGAAGCTCCTCGAGACCCGTCTCGACAACGTCGTGTACCGCTCGGGCATCGCACGGACCCGTCGTCAGGCCCGCCAGCTGGTCAGCCACGGCCACTTCACCGTCAACGGTGTGAAGGTCGACGTCCCCAGCTACCGCGTCAGCCAGTACGACATCATCGACGTCCGTCCGAAGTCGCTGCAGACCGTCCCGTTCCAGATCGCCAAGGAGCTCGTCGGCGATCGTCCGGTCCCGGGCTGGCTCCAGGTCGTGCCCTCGACCCTGCGTATCCTCGTGCACTCCGTGCCCGAGCGCGCTCAGATCGAGGTCCCGCTGACCGAACAGCTCATCGTCGAGTTCTACTCCAAGTAGACGCTCGAGCAAGACCAGCCCGACAGCTACCTGCTGTTCGGTTCACTTTCGAGGTCGTCATATAGCGGGCGGCCAAAGGAGAAAACGAAATGCTCATCTCACAGCGACCCACCCTCACCGAGGAAGTCATCGCCGAGAACCGGTCGAAGTTCGTCATCGAACCGCTCGAGCCGGGCTTCGGTTACACCCTCGGTAACTCGCTGCGTCGTACCCTGCTCAGTTCGATCCCGGGTGCTGCCATCACCAGCATCCGCATCGACGGAGTGCTCCACGAGTTCACCACCGTCCCCGGGGTCAAGGAAGACGTCACCGACATCATCCTGAACCTCAAGGGCCTCGTGGTCTCCTCGGACGAGGACGAGCCGGTCACCATGTACGTGCGCAAGCAGGGTCCGGGCACCGTCACCGGCGCCGACATCGTGCCCCCGGCCGGTGTCACCGTGCACAACCCCGATCTGCACATCGCCACCCTGAACGACAAGGGCAAGCTCGAGATCGAGCTCGTCGTCGAGCGGGGCCGCGGCTATGTGCCGGCCGTGCAGAACAAGGCGTCGGGTGCCGAGATCGGCCGTATCCCGGTCGACTCGATCTACTCGCCGGTGCTCAAGGTGACCTACAAGGTCGAGGCCACCCGTGTCGAGCAGCGCACCGACTTCGATCGGCTCGTGCTCGACGTGGAGACCAAGAACTCGATCAGCGCGCGTGACGCGCTGGCGTCGGCGGGCAAGACCCTGGTGGAGCTCTTCGGGCTCGCCCGGGAGCTCAACGTCGAGGCCGAGGGCATCGAGATCGGACCGTCTCCGGCGGAGGCCGACCACATCGCGTCGTTCAGCCTGCCGATCGAGGATCTCGAGCTGACCGTCCGTTCGTACAACTGCCTCAAGCGCGAGGGTGTTCACACCGTCGGCGAGCTGGTTGCCCGGACCGAGTCGGATCTGCTCGACATCCGCAACTTCGGCCAGAAGTCGATCGACGAGGTCAAGGTCAAGCTGCACGCACTCGGCCTGTCCCTCAAGGACAGCCCGGCCAGCTTCGATCCGTCGCAGGTCGCCGGATACGACCCCGCCACCGGTACGTGGTCGGAAGACGCGTCGTTCGACGCCGATTCCGGTGAGGATTTCGCCGAAACCGAACAGCTCTAGTCGCCTCCGGCGGCGGCTGTCACGCTCGCCCAAACCCTGACTTCCCGCTCGAGTGATCGGGAGTCCTCCTAGGAGAAGACAATGCCCAAGCCCACCAAGGGACGCCGCCTCGGCGGGTCGGCCAGCCACCAGAAAGCGATGCTGGCGAACCTCGCCACCTCGCTCTTCGAGCACGGCCGCATCACCACCACCGAGGCCAAGGCCAAGCGCCTGCGCCCGTACGCGGAGAAGATCATCACCCACGCCAAGGCCGGCAAGCTGGCCAACCGCCGTGAGGTGCTGAAGGACATCCGCAACAAGGACGTCGTGCACACGCTGTTCGACGAGATCGGCCCGTTCTTCGCCGATCGCAACGGTGGATACACCCGCATCATCAAGACGCTGCCGCGCAAGGGTGACAACGCCCCCATGGCCGTGATCGAGCTGGTTCGCGAGACCACCGCGTCGAGCGAGGCGTCGCGCGCGACCCGTGTCGCCGCGTCCAAGAAGGCCGAGGAGAACGTGGTGGAGGCCGTCGAGGCCGACGCCACCGACGCCGAGGTCGCCAACGCCGACGCTGTCGCCGAGGCCGTCGACGACGAGTCGACCGCTGCCACCGCCGTCGAGGCGGAAGAGGCGACCACCGACGCAGACGACGACAAGAAGTAGTCGACTGAGTCGAGAACTGCTGACCGAACCCGTCGGCCCGGATTCCGGTGCCGGCGGGTTCTGTCGTCTGCGCTTCGACCTCGGCTACGACGGCACCGATTTCGCCGGGTGGGCACGGCAGATCGGGCAGCGCAGTGTATGCGAGGAACTCGAGACCAGGTTGTCGACGATCCTGCGGGTCCCGGTCCGGCTGACGGTGGCCGGGCGGACCGACGCCGGTGTGCACGCCACGGGGCAAGTCGCACACGCCGTCGTCCCGCGGTCGGCGTTGGAGACGCGGTCGATCGCCGGGGACCCGTCGACGCTGGTCGGCCGGCTGGCGAAGATGTGTCCGGACGACATCCGGGTGAAAGAGGTCCGGGTGGTCCCGGACGCGTTCGATGCGCGTTTCTCCGCGCTACGGCGCCACTACCGCTATCGGCTCGACGACTCGCGGTGGCGGCCGGAACCCGTGGTCGCGCGGACGACTGCGACCTGGCGCCGCCCGCTCGACGTCGACGCGATGAACGCCGCGTCGACGGAACTCCTGGGGCTGAACGACTTCGCCGCCTTCTGCCGGCGGCGGGAGGGTGCGACGACGATCCGGGACCTGCAGCGCTTCTCGTGGACGCGTGACGCGGACGGCGTGCTCGTCGGTGAGGTCAGCGCGGATGCGTTCTGCTGGTCTATGGTGCGGTCGCTGGTGGGTGCCGTCGCCAGCGTCGGCGACGGCCGGCGGAGCGTCGACTGGTGCAGTGCGTTGCTCGCGGAGAAGGCGCGCAGTTCGCAGGTGCCGGTGGCCGAGGCCAGGGGACTGTGCCTGGTCGGCGTGGACTATCCCGCCGACGACGAACTCGCCGCCCGCAACACGGTGACCCGCGACGTGCGCGGGGCCACCGGTTGCTGCGGAGGCTAGTTAGCGAGCTTGAGGCCGTTCTTGTCCCGGACACTTCCGGTCAGCATCATGATGCCGTCGACGAGGGCCCAGATCGCCACACCGAAGATCAGCACGAATCCGATCAGGAAGATCGCGGTGATGTAGCCGATGATCGTCAGGCCGAGCTGGATGCCGCCGATGGTGTTGTCGCCGATGTAGAAACGGCCGACACCGAGCGTGCCCAGGAAGATCTGCAGCAGACCCGCCACGAGCTTCGACTTGTCCGACAACGGTTCGCCGGTCGCGGGGTCGCGGCCGTACGGCGCGCTCGGATCCGGTGCTCCGGGATAGCCGTAGCCGGCCGGTGCACCGTACGGGGGTGCACCGTACTGCGGGGCGTCGTACTGGGGTGCGCCGTACTGCTGCCCGCCCCCGTACTGCGGCGGGGTGCCGTACTGCTGCTGGGCCTCGTATCCCTGCGGTGTCCCGTATCCCTGTGAGGCATTGTCGGGTGTCCCGGAGGGCGGCGGCGCGTATCCCGCGTTCGGGTCGGTGCCGTAGGTGGGGGTGCCCGGCTGGGAGGTGTCCGCGGGCGGGGGTTGTTTCACGAACGGGTCGTACGGCTTGTCGCCGGGGTTCTCCGGGCTGGTCATCGGTCGGTCCTCCTCGGTGGGTCCTGCGTGGTGTCGTCGGGTCGGTGTGGTCGTGTCGGGTCGTGCGGTCAGGCCATCGCGGCAAGGGTGCGGGCGTAGTTGACGCGACCCGAGACGTCACCCATGGTGACCGGCGAATACGCCGGGATGTTGGTGACGTGCAGGAAGCCGCCCGCGCCGCGCACGGTCACCTGGATGTATCCGGTGGTACTGCGTTCCTTCATCAGCAGGAACAGCAGGCTGAGAAAGCACACCATGAAGAAGCCCACGATGGCCAGTACCAGCCCCGTCTGTGACATCCGTTCGGTCGACACGGACATGTCGGTGACGATCCACTGCGTACCGGCGATGGGGCAGGTACCCGACGGCGTGATGACGAAGTTCTGGGTGCACGTGATGTCGCCGATGACGACGAGCGGCTGCTCGGGGACCGGTGCGCCGCCGTACTGATACGGTGCCGGATTCGCTTGTGGCGCACCGTACCCGGGCACGGCGAAACCGGGGCTCGAGTCGTACTCGGAAGGTTGGTGGCCGAACGGCGTCGTACCGTCCGGCCCGTCGCCCGGGTGGGTCATGGACTCATGGTTGCACAGACCTGTGACGGAGGACGGCGGTGCGCCGACTCAGGTCGCGTTGCGCTCGTCCTCGAAGGCCTCCATGACGATCTCGAGTGTGTCCTCGTCGTCGATGAAGTCCTGCGGATGCGCGCCCTCGGACAGCAGATGCCGCCAGTTCAGCGGATCGAACACGATGGGGTCGTGCCGCGACAGGAAGTCGATGACCACCCGGCAGAACCGTTCCGGGTCGTCGCGGAACGGGAAATGTCCTGCGCCTTCGAATGTTTCGAGTTCCGAGTGGGGGATCGCGGAGTGGGCGAGTTCGGCGTGGTGATAGGGGATGACGATGTCCTCGTCGCCCCAGATCAGCAGGACCGGGAGTCGTTCGGTGAGGTAACAGCGGTCGAGCATGGTGACCGACTGTCCGCGCCAGTCGACGACGGCCCGCAGGGTTCGCAGGAACGCCGCGTAGGCGGTTGGGTCGGCGAGATCGCCGAGGACGCGCATGAGGTCCTCATGGTCGGCGAGAAGGCGTTTGGGTGTGGCGGTCACCGGTGCGAACGGGAGCACCGGGGCGGCCGCGACGGCCTTGGCCGCGACTCGCAGTCCCGGCACGACGCCCGGAATCCGCAGCGCGGACAGGGCCTGGTGCACGACGGGCAGCGAGATGAGGCGCAGGGCAGGATTGACCTCCCGCGTCACCCCGCCGGCCGCGACGAGGACGAGACGCTCGACGAATCGCGGGAACTGGTAGCAGAACTGCATGGCCACGCCGCCGCCGAGGGAGTGACCGACGACGGTGACCTTGGTGTGGCCCAGGACGACCAGCAGATCGCGCATCCCGTTGGCGAACGCGGGGACGGAGTAGTCGGCGCGCGGCTTGTCGGAGCGGCCGTGGCCGAGGAGGTCCGGCGCGATGACCGTGTAGCGCTGCGCCAGGATCGGGATGACCTCGTCCCACGTCGACGAATTGTCGCCGATCCCGTGGATGAGCAGGAGCGCCGGACCGCTGCCGGCGATCCGGTAGGCGCGGCGGTAACCGTGGATCGTGTGATATTCGATGCGAACGTCGGTGTCCGAAACAGGACGCAGGGCCGGAGCCGGTGGCTTCGACGGACCGGGGGTCCTCGACGGCATTGTGGTTCCCCCTTCTTGCTCGAGGTGCGCTGCTTACGGTCGAGTAAACCCCACCTGCGTGGAGTTCGCGCGTCGGCGGTCGGGTGGGACGGATGACCCGACCGGCCGTCCCCGGCGACGCCACCGCGGCCCGCGGGGTCGTTCGGTCGGATCACCGCTCTCACCTGCGCGAACCGTTTACTGTGGGCCCTGATGAATCCGTTCGACGTCGAGTCCTTCGTGGCCACCGGTGGCCTGATCGGTTTGTGCGTCCTCGTCTTCGTCGAGACCGGGTTGCTGATCGGCGTGATCTTCCCCGGGGACTCGCTCCTGTTCACCGCGGGTGTGTTCGCCGCGCAGCCGGACCCGTTCGCGCCGGTCTGGCTGGTGGTCCCCTTGGTGGCGCTCGCGGCGATCGCCGGGGACCAGTGCGGCTACTTCATCGGTCGCCGCCTGGGACGCAGCGTCGTCGAGGGTCGGATGATGCAGCGCATCGGGCCGCAGTACGTGACGCGGACCAACGCCTTCTTCGACCGATTCGGGCCGTTGACGGTGTTCTTCGGCCGGTTCATCGGCATCGTCCGCACGCTGGTGCCCCTCACCGCGGGCTTCAGCGGGATGCCCTACCGCGCGTTCACGTTCTTCAGCGTCCTGGGCAGCTTCGCGTGGGCGGGCGGGATCATCGTGGCCGGGTACCTGCTCGGCAACGTGCCGATCATCCGCGACAACATCGAGATCCTGATCATCGCGTCGGTACTCACGGTGGTGGTGCCGATGTCCGTCCACGCCGCGCGACGCTGGCGGGCGACGAGACGCCGGCAGGGCGTCGTCGCCGCAATGGACGTGACACCGCCCGAGGATGAGGCGCCGCCGGAGGAGCGCTGATCCGGCGGTCTACCCGAGGTACGGCTCTTCCCGCGGCAGCGTGGTGCCCGAGAAGTCGTCGGCGATGGTGGCCGCGAGTTCGACGAACGACCGCTTGGCGGCCTTCGACATCAGTTCGAGGTCGACGTCGGCGCCCTCGGCGAGATGGTCGTCGAACGGGATCTTGTGGACCGCACGGCACCTGGTGAGGAAGTGCTGACCGAGTTGGTCGGTGTCGATGGTCGACGACCCCGGACGCGACGAACTCAGCACGACGACGGCCCGCGACACGAGGTGACCGAAGCCGTGGGCCTCGAGCCAGTCCAGGGTGGCGCCGGCACTGCGTGCGCCGTCGAGCGCCGGTGAGCTGACGAGGATGATCGTGTTCGCGAGGTCGAGGACACCGTTCATCGCCGAGTGGCTCAGACCGGTGCCGCAGTCGGTGATGATGATGTTGTAGAACCGCTGCAGGATGGTGACGACCCCGCGGTACTCGTCCTCGTTGAACGCCTCGGCCATCGCCGGATCGCGTTCGGAGGCAAGTACTTCCAGTCGGCTAGGGGCCTGCGACGTGTGGGCCCGGACATCGGAGTAGCGGTACACGTTCTGGTCGGCGAGCAGGTCGCGGACCGTCGAACGCGTCTGCTGCGGGATACGTTGCGCGAGCGTGCCGAGGTCGGGGTTGGCGTCGACGGCGATCACCCGGTCCCCGCGCAGGGAGGCGAAGGTCGAGCCGAGACCGACGGTGGTCGTGGTCTTTCCGACGCCGCCCTTCAGCGACAGCACCGCGATGCGGTAGTCGCCGCGCACGGGTCGGTTCACCCGTTCGAGCAGCTGCTGGTAGGCGATGTCGCCCTGCGACTCACCGGGATTGATGGCACCGGCCGACATGGTGTGGACGGCGCGCCGCCAGCCGCGACTCGGTGCGCGTCGGGCTTTGCGGATCAGTGCGACCTCGTCCAGCGACGGACCACCCAGCGGCGGACCGTAACCTGCGGGCGCCTGCTGGGCCGCATACGCGGGTGCGGGTCCGGGGCCCGGACCGAACGGTCCCGGCGGCATCTGGCCGTTCCCGACCGGCGGACCGGCGGGATGTGCGGGGCCGGGAGCCCCGGTCTGCGGGAACGGTGGCGGCTGGTGAGTCGCCGGCGGGGGTGTGTGGTCGAACGTGGGCATGGGTCCCGGCCCGAACGGCGGGCCGGCGGGCGGCGTGTGGAAGTCCAGTCCTCGAGGCGTGTCGGGGAAACGGGCGGGTTCCGGAGCCGGCGGCGTGTGGGCACCGGCGGTTGCTTCCTCCGGTGGGCGCGGTGCATCGGGGCGCGGCGCCGGAACGGGATTCGGCGGCGCGATGCCGGGGGCCGGCGGGAAATCCGTCTCCCGGTCGTCGTTCGCGGGAGTCCGAGGCGCCGACGGTGGCTGCGGAGCCGGTGTCGGCTCCTGCGGAGGCGGCGCGAACTGCAGCCACGGGGGCGGTGCCGGCGCATCGGCGCCGTCGGGCGTCGTCGAGTTCTCGTACGTCATCGGGGAATCCTCTGGTTTTGCGGCCGGGCCGACCTGGCGAGCCGTGATCTGTGCGCGAGCATGATCACCGGCAGCATGCGAGGATCGATGAGGCATCGATCCTCGGTGCGATCTGCTTGCACTCTGACCGACTCCGGCAGCGTCGACGAGAGTCTACCCAAGGGTATGAGAGGATTTCGGACGAGCTCCACAGTTCATCTCACACTCTCGCTTCTACATACCGAATTCGGCGTGTGGTGGCGTTGATCGAGTTGTGGCAGGATCAGGCACTTGAACCCCAGGTGCGAGGCGGGGCGGCACCGTGGTCGTGGCTGGTCGACGACCCGGTGAACCGGCATCTGGGGGAGGCGGTTTCATCGAACGGGAATTCGATGGAACCGGGAGGAACCCCGTCTGCGTCTAAATCGGCGTGAAGGGGGGTTCGGCTTCTATGAGCTACACCGAAGGGGCGGCAGCGCATTCCGACGATGCGCGCACCGGCGACGATCCGTGGGCCGTCGTCCACCAGTTCTCGCAAGCGCGTTCGAGGTCGGGCGGTATCGCCGTCCGGACCACGGCCCAAGGCCTGCCGGTGGCCGTGCACATCGCCTCCACCGAACTCGACAAGCATCCGGAACTGTTGGCCGCCGACATCCTGCGCCTCTGCAAGCAGTCCGCGATGTCGGCCGGAATCCGGTTGCGCGAGAACCTGCTCGCGGCCGGGGTGGATCGCGATCTCGTCAACGAGATGAAGCTGCCGCAGCCCGAGGACCTGGCCGCGGCCGAAGAACGTGACGACGAGGAAGCCGACGCCATGACGTCGTGGTTGCGGCGATGAGTTGGGCGATGGACGAACTCGAGGCACGTGCCGCCCGTCAGCTGGACGGCCTGCGGTCCTTCCAGGAGAACCTCGAGGCGATCGCGGTGACGGTGACCTCGGCCGACGGCTTGGTGACGGTCGAGGTGGACGCCAAGGGCGCCCTGGTCGACCTCCGACTCGCACACGGCGCGAACGAACTGGGCGCCACCCGGCTCGGTGAGCAGATCGTGGCGACGTCGGCTCTTGCCGCACAACGGGTCTACGCGCGGGTGGCATCGGTGACCGAGGATTTCAACGAATCATTCGGCGACATGCTCGGCGCGC
Source organism: Gordonia sp. CNJ-863 (assembly GCF_001942325.1). NCBI lineage: Bacteria > Bacillati > Actinomycetota > Actinomycetes > Mycobacteriales > Gordoniaceae > Gordonia > Gordonia sp. CNJ-863. Next base: position 122,517 of record NZ_MKKG01000066.1, on the reverse strand, counting down.
GTCCGGCGGGTGAATGACGTGAACCGGCCGACAGACGGTCGATCGACAGGACTTGCACTCACAAGGGGGTTGCGATGACGAACGTGAAAGTGACATACGAGGCGCTCGAAGGCTTCGCGGCGACGAATGCGGCGATGGCTTCCGCAATCGGGACGGCCGGGTCGATCGACGCCGCCGCCAACACTGCCGCAATGGTCCCGGTCTTCGGCCTCATCGGGCAGGAGTTCCTCGCGTCGTTCATCTTCGCGCAGGCCAACCATCTGATGTCGGTCGGGCAGCTCGCCGCGGTACACGCCGCGACCGCCGCCTCCACCGTCGCGGGTCTCGCCGAGTACGAAGGCACCGATGCCGCGACCGCTGCGGCGATCCGTTCGGTGCTGTGACCCCGTTCCCTCCGTTGCCGGGCCCGTTGCCCGGCGTCCCGGATGTACCTGCGCTCAGTCACATGACCGTGCAGGAGATGATCGATGCCAGTCCGCTGGGACCGATTCTCGATCGCACGGTCGCGGATGTGCTCGGGGGCCTTGGGCTTCCCCCGCTGCCGGTACTGCCGCCGTTGCCGCCGATGCCCGGGCTGCCGCCGATGCAGCCGCCCGATCTCGACATGTTCATCAAGCCGATCACCGATCTGCTCGGTGGTTTCGGCAGTGGTGACCTGAGCGGCGCCGGCTTCGACCCGACGATCATCTTCGACAGCCTCACCAAGGTGCTCGAGACGTCGATGACGATGGGGCAGAGCGCACTCAAGCTCGCCGATCAGCTGTGGGCGGGTCAGGGTGCGGTCGGTGCGGCCACCAAGACCGCCGAGGCCGGAACCAACAGCACTGCCCTGGCCGCGCAGGGGTCCGGGATCTCGATCGACACCAAGATGGCTGCCGCCATCGTCGCCAAGGGGCTGGCCGTGGTGCAGGGCATCGTCGCGGCGACGGTCGCCAAGATCTCGGCTCTGGTGCCGGTCATCATGAGCCCGGCGATCGCGGTCGGACTCAGTACCGCCGCCGTCGTCGCCGGGGCCGGGCTCGAGCTGGCCACCGCGGCGGTCGCCGTGACCCGGGCCGAACTGCTCGCCCCCACGACCGCCATGACCGCCAACGGTGCGCCGGTCGCGATCACCGGCGCACCGACCGCGGGTGCAGGGCAATCACCCTTCGCCCTGGCCGGCTCGGTCCTCGACGTGGTCTCCCCGGCGGTGTCGACGGCCACCGAACTGCCGTCCACGCTCATGCAGCCGATCAGCAAGATGCTCAGCGTCAATCCGGATTCGGCGATCGTCGCGCCCGCCGGGAGCCCGCTCACCAAGGCCAAGGGTGCCGGAGGCGGCGGCGGAGGTGGAGGCGGCGGCGGTGGCGGCGGCGGAATCGCCGGCGTGATGACGCCGCTGAGCGCCTCCCGGCCGACGGTGCCGACCGGCTTCGGCGGCGGCGAACCCTCCCTGGGATCGTCGGCGGCCCCGCGTGTCTCGACCACGCCCGCGGCGATGCCGATGGGCGGCGCCCCGATGGGTGCGGCCGGCGCCGGTGCACGCGGGGCGGGCGCCTCCGAAGGCCAGCACAGCGTGCCGGACTACCTCGTGACCGAGGACAACGGGCGTGCGGTGGTCGGTGACGACCCCGAGGTCGCACCGGCGGTCATCGGCCACGAAGAGGCGGCCGAGGCCGATTCGGGTCCCGACATCGAACTGCGGCTGGGCGTGCCCGGTCTGACACGAAACGAGGAAGCATGAGCAACGCACAACTTCGCGTCGAACCGGCCGAGTTGATCTCGGCTGCAGTCGATCTCGACAAGATCGCGGATCGGCTCGAGCTGGCGCTGAACGGTGCGGGGCCGAAGCTCACCGTCGACGCCCAGGGGCGCGACGAGGTGTCGACCGCAACCGCGGCCAGCTTTACGACGGTCGCCCGGGAGTTCGAAAAAGACACCGCCGGCGGCGTTCTCGAGCTCCGCAAGATCGCCGCGCTGCTACGGGCGCAGGCCTCCGGCTTCCTCGAAGGCGAGGCCGAGGCGGCCGCCGCCTTCAAGCTCCAGGTGTGATCCGACACAACTGACCGCTGCCGCCGCTGCGGCAGCCCGACTCGGACATCGCATCAGACTCGTCGCCCAGCAGAGGGGAGGGACCATGACCAGCACGACCGGAGCCGGCTTCACCGGCGTCAACTGGGACTCACGTACCAGTGAACAACTGGCCGCCGACCTTGGCGCCGGGCCGGGGCCCGCGCCCCTGGTGGAAGCGGGGGCCGCGTGGGCGTCACTCGCGACCGAGATCGGCGAAGCCGGGATCGAATACGCGGCGGTAATCGGACGGCTGGGCGTGCACTGGCAATCCGCGCACACCAGTGCAGCGTTCGAGAAACTGACGAAGCTCGCGCCGTGGTTCGCCGAGACCGCCACCGAGGCCGCCGAGAACGCCGTCCGTGCGGAGGCGCAGGCCGCGGCCACCACTGTCGCGCGCCTGAACATGCCCAACCTCGCCGAGGTCGAGGTGGTGGAGAAGTTCCACGAGATCGCCACCACCGCAACGGCTGTCGCCCCCATCATCGCCGGGGCCGCGGCCGAGGCCGAACGCGCGATGACTCAGCAACGCATGCGCGCCGCTCGCGTCATGCAGACGTACGAGAATGCGACGGAGCCGGTGGGCACGCCGTGGCCGTCCTCCCGCCGGGCGCCCGACCTGGTGTCCGGAGAAGCCCTCGCATCGGAGGAGGCCGCCGCGGCCCGTGCCGCCGCCCCGCCCACGGTCACACCTCCGGTGACACCGGCCATGCCGCCGATGTTGGGTGCGATGCCCGGGGTGTATGCGCCGCCCGCCGAAAAGCTCCGGTATGCGCCGACTGTCGTGGCGAGTGCGGTATCCCCGTCCGCCACCCCTGTTTCGGCACCCACGAGTTCGACCACCACGCCGGGGCCCGGCGTGCCGCCACCGATGGCACCCGGGATGGCGGCGACCGGTGATCGCGGTGCCACGATCCGCGGTGTCGCCGTCGAATCCGAGGCGGCGCCCACCGACGAAAGCCTGGCCCGCGCGTCGGACAGCCTCGACGCGCCGCTGACGTGGGCGGACATCGAGACCTCCGATCGTCCTGCGGCCTACTATGTCTCGGCGTCGGACGCCGAGTCTCCGAAGGTCGATCCGCGGTACCTCTCGGAGAAGCTGCTGCTCGGGAACCCGGGGGACCCCGCATGATGGTGACGACCCACGACGCCCCCGTTGCGCTCGACGCGGCCGTGCTGCGCCGACTCGGCGATCGTTTCGGCGTGCAGACCTGGCCGGTCGTCCTCGACATGCCCGTCGGCGCCGCGGACGAGACCGCACAGCGTCTGGCCGACCGCGAGAGCGATGCCGCCATCGCCGCCCTCGACCTGGTGGACCACGACGAACCCGTGCCGTGGCTGGCCACCGTCCTCCGCGTCCTGTCGCGGCCCGAACGCGAGATCGAGATGCGCGGCTTCACCGAGACCGGCGTGCGACGGATTTGCCTGGCCCGCAGGGGTTATGAGCACATTCTGGCCGAACGTGCGGGCGACCGGCTCGACCTGGCCGTCGTCGAGGTCGCCGACCTCGATGCCGTGGCCGACCTCCTGCGTTCCCGGTTCGACGACGCCACCGCGTGCGAGTTCACGTCGTTCTCGGTTCCCACCGACGACCTGGTCGACGGTCTCGGACGCAGCGGATCGGCCACCGAGATCACCGACGCGTTGTACACGCTCGGCGCGCCGCTGTCCGATGCCGTCGTCATCTCCTCGGCATTCGCGTCCTGCCGGGTGCGCACCGAGATCGTCGCCTCTGCGAACGAGGACGGACGATTCTCCCAATCTTCTGGGGCCCTGGCCGTTTTCGACACCGCCCGGGGGCGGATCGTGTCGAGTCCCAGCAAGTCTCCGGACGGTCGGGTGTGGACCACCCTCTCGCCGGGTTCGGGTCATCGGATCGCGCAGGCCGTGCGCCTGCTGATCGAGACCCTCCCGGACGGGACGTGGTCGACGTGATCGGGGTCGGGGGATCTCGCGGTCCATACCTCCGCGGGAGACAACTGTCAGCGGTATCTGTGTCACGGATACCAACGGGGGCATCGCCAAACGGTGCCGTTACACAGGAGGAGAACTCATGCTGAATCTGCCGGGAGCAGGCGGCGCCGGAGTGAAGGTCGATGTCGCGGAGGGTCAGGCCACCGCAGCGGCGGTCGGCGGGATCGTCGCGGACATGAAGGAGACGATCGGGGTGATCCAGAAGCACGCTGCGAACACCACCCCGACGTGGCAGGGCAAGGCGGGTGCGGCTTTCGACGGCACGCACACCGACTGGAACAAGGAAGCCAACACGCTCAACCAGCTTCTCGATCAGATCAAGGCGCAGATGACCAACGGCTTCGCCGGTTACGAAGACCAGGACTCGGCTGCCGCCGGGCACTTCGGCGTCTGACCTTCCCACCCTCTCTTCGAAAGGCACTCTCATGACCATCAATTACGACTTCGCGGCCCTGGGCGACCTGAGCAGTGGGCTCGGCCGCGCCTTCCAGCAGCTCGACGACCAGAACACGCAGCTGAAGAACCAGGTCGCCGCGCTCGACGGCAACTGGAACTCGGCGCAGGCGAAGGCCGCCTACCTCGAGGCCCAGGCGAACTTCGACCGTGCCTTCGCACAGTCGCGCGAGCGTCTCATGGCGCTGCAGAACGGCGTCACCAACGCCAGCCGCACCATGTCCGACACCGACTCCTCCATCGCGAGCGGCTTCCGTTCGCTCGCCTGAGTGAGCTGAATCGACGGGGACTCCGCGGTCACACGCGGGGTCCCTGTCGTCGTCTGTCCGAATGACGCGGTGTCCGCCCGTGGGCGTTTCGACAGGCCGACCACAACCTCCGCGGGCGAGGGGATGAGTGCGATAGCGTCAGCACCTGACAGTCCCCGGGGCACCCGTGTCCCGCGGACTCAGCGTTCGATGAGGAGGTAGCAGTGACGTCTGCGAAAGCCGCTGGAGGAAACCGGGAGACCTTCACTCGGAACTCCGGATTCATCTTCGCCGCGATCGGTTCCGCGGTGGGGCTCGGCAACATCTGGCGCTTCCCGGGCGTCGCCTACGAGAGCGGCGGAGGGGCCTTTCTCATCCCGTACCTCGTCGCGCTGCTGACCGCGGGAATCCCGGTGCTGTTCCTCGACTATGCGGTCGGCCATCGCTTCCGCGGGACGGCGCCGCTGTCGTTCCGGCGGATCAAGAAACCGGTCGAGGCGCTCGGTTGGTTCCAGACCGGCCTGCTGTTCGTCATCAGCGTCTACTACGCGGCGGTCATCGCCTGGGCGCTCAGCTACTTCTTCTTCTCGTTCAACCAGAGCTGGGGCGATGATCCGGCCGCCTTCTTCACCGGCGAGTACCTGAAGGTCGGTGATCCGGGGGTCTCCACGACGATCGTCGGCGGAGTCGCGCTCCCGCTGATCGTGGTGTGGCTCGCGGTTCTCGCGGTGCTGCTGCTCGGTGTCGCGAACGGCATCGAGAAGGTCAACATCGTCTTCATCCCGCTGCTGTTCGTCGGGTTCGCCGGACTGGTGATCCGCGCGGTCACGCTGCCCGGTGCCGTCGATGGCCTCAACGCACTGTTCACCCCGCACTGGGAGGCGCTGAAAGACCTCGACGTGTGGATCGCGGCGTACAGCCAGATCTTCTTCTCGTTGTCGATCGCATTCGGCATCATGATCGCCTACGCGTCGTTCCAGCGGCGGAAGGCGAACATGACGAGCTCCGGGCTCGTCGTCGCGTTCGCCAACTCCTCCTTCGAGATCCTGGCCGGCATCGGCGTGTTCTCTGCGCTCGGATTCCTCGCCTACCAGCAGCAGGTCGCGGTGTCCGATCTGGAAGGGCTCACCGGCCCGATCCTGTCGTTCGTGACGTTCCCGGCCGTCATCTCCGAGATGCCCGGCGCGGCGTTCTTCGGCGCGCTGTTCTTCGGCTCGCTGGTGATCGCCGGCTTCACGTCGCTGATCTCGCTGATGATCGGTGTCTCCGCGGGCATCCAGGAGAAGTGGGGTCTCTCGCGCACCAAGGCCGCGGTCGGTGTGTCGGTGGTGTGCGGTCTCATCTCGATCGGGCTGTTCTCCACCACCTCGGGTCTCATCGCCCTCGACACCGTCGACATGTTCGCCAACAACGTCGGCGTGGTCTCCTCGGCCATCCTGATGACGATCATCCTGATCTGGGTGCTGCGGCGCGGCGACATGTTGCGCAACCACCTGAACGCGGTGTCGACGTTCAAGGTCGGCAGGATCTGGCTGGGACTCGTCGGCGTCGTCGCACCGATCTTCCTGACGATCATGCTCGTCCAGAAGGTGTGGTCGGTGATCGACGAGGGATACGAGGGATACCCGACCTGGTACATCAGCGTCTTCGGTTGGGGCACAATCGCTCTGGTGATCGTCGCGGCGGTCGGTCTGTCCCTGCCGTCGTGGAAGGGTCGCGACGATCCCGACTTCTTGCCGTGGCCGCCACTACCCGAAGGCGTTCGCGGAACCGACCACAAGGCCAGTAAGGAGACAGTCTGATGAGTGGGATCGCCATCGTCATGCTCCTCATCTCCATCGGAATCGTGTGGGGAGGGCTGGTCGCGAGCGTCATCTTCCTGAACCGTCACCCCGAGGTCGACGGTCTCCACGAGGACCCCGATCTCGTGCGGGACGACGAGGAGCGCGCGGCGCAACCGCACCCGTTCCGCGACACCTGATCCGCAACCGCTCCACCTCTCGGCGCACGTCGCCCTCGATGCGAGCGCGACGTCCGATGAACCGTCTGTCCGAGATAGCCTGGAAAGATCGCGGGGCGCGCGACCCTCGGCCCGAGGAGGCACGATGAGTAACCCGTTCAAGCGCGTCAAGTCGGTCGAGCAGTCGATCAGCGACACGGACGAACCGGACACCAAACTCCGCAGAGACCTCACCGCGTGGGATCTCACCGTCTTCGGTGTGGCGGTTGTCGTCGGCGCCGGTATCTTCACGCTCACCGCACGCACGGCGGGCAATCTGGCCGGCCCGTCGGTGTCGGTGGCGTTCGTGCTGGCCGCGATCGCGTGCGCACTCGCGGCGCTCTGTTACGCCGAGTTCGCCTCGACCGTGCCTGTCGCCGGTAGTGCCTACACCTTCTCGTTCGCCACCTTCGGTGAGTTCGTCGCATGGGTGATCGGGTGGGATCTGATCCTCGAGTTCGCTCTCGCTGCGTCCGTGGTCGCGAAGGGCTGGTCGCTCTACCTGGGCAACATCCTCGGATCGGCGGCATCGGTCGAGCTCACCGACTCGATCAGCTTCGACTGGGGCGCGGTGCTGCTGATCGCGGTGCTGACCGTCCTGCTCGCGCTCGGCACCAAGCTGTCGTCTCGGGTGTCGCTGGTCGTCACCACCATCAAGGTCTTCGTCGTCTTGCTGGTCATCGTGGTCGGCGCGTTCTACATCAAGCTGAAGAACTACGACCCGTACGTGCCGCCCGCCGCTCCGCCGGCCGAGGGCGACACCGGCCTCCACCAGACACTGTTCTCGGCGATCACCGGCGCAGAGGGCAGTACCTTCGGCTGGTACGGCCTCCTGGCGGCGGCCTCGCTGGTGTTCTTCGCCTTCATCGGTTTCGACGTCGTGGCCACGACCGCGGAGGAGACGAAGAACCCGCAGAAGGCGATGCCGCGCGGCATCCTCGGATCTCTGGCCATCGTGACGGTCCTCTACGTCGCGGTCAGTCTTGTCGTGTCCGGGATGGTCCCCTACCCGGAACTGGCCGACAAGACAGATCCGGTGACCGGCGAGGTCACCGGGTCCACCCTCACCACGGCATTCGAGGCGAACGGTGTCACGTGGGCGGGCTGGGTGATCGATCTCGGTGCGCTCGCCGGCCTGACCACGGTTGTGATGGTGCTGCTGCTCGGCCAGACCCGCGTCGGGTTCGCGATGGCGCGCGACGGACTGCTGCCCAGATCGCTGGCACACACCGGCAAGCGCGGTACTCCGGTGCGCTTCACGGTCGTCGTAGGCGTCGTCTCGGGTGTGCTCGCGGCGTTCTTCCCGATGGGCACCCTCGAGGAGATGGTCAACATCGGAACCCTGTTCGCGTTCGTGCTGGTGAGTGTCGGGGTCATCGTCCTCCGCCGAACCCGGCCCGATCTCGAACGTGGGTTCCGGGTGCCCCTCGTGCCGTTCATCCCGATTCTGTCGATCCTGGCCTGCCTGTGGCTGATGCTGAACCTGTCCGTGGAAACCTGGATCCGGTTCGTGATCTGGATGGTGCTGGGTGTGGTCGTGTACTTCGCCTACGGCTACCGCAACTCGGTCTTCGCCCGGCGGGAGCGCGGTGAGGAGGTCGGAACGGCGGAAGTCGCGGCCGGGGAAACCGGGCCCGACACCTGACCATGGGCTCGGCGGGCATGGTCCGATAGCCTGGATCGAACGCACAGATCGCTGCACACGCGGCGCACGAAGCGAACGACAAGGGGATCAGATGACGACTGCTCAGGACGAGCTGAAGGCCGACAGCCGCAACGGGATCGACTACAAGGTGGCCGACTTGTCCCTGGCGGACTTCGGCCGCAAGGAGATCGAGCTCGCCGAGCACGAGATGCCCGGACTCATGGAACTGCGTCGTGAGAACGCAGATGTCTTGCCGCTCAAGGGTGCTCGAATCTCCGGATCGTTGCACATGACCGTGCAGACCGCCGTGCTGATCGAGACACTCGTCGCGCTCGGCGCCGAGGTCCGCTGGGCGTCGTGCAACATCTTCTCGACCCAGGATCACGCGGCTGCGGCCGTCGTCGTGGGTCCGCACGGCACCCCGGACGAGCCCAAGGGCGTCCCGGTCTTCGCCTGGAAGGGCGAGACCCTCGAGGAATACTGGTGGGCGGCCGAGCAGATGCTGACCTGGCCCGAGGCGGACAAGCCGGCCAACATGATCCTCGACGACGGCGGCGACGCCACCATGCTGGTGCTGCGCGGTGCCGAGTTCGAGAAGGCCGGCGTGGTGCCGCCGACCGAGGACGATCACCCGGCCGAGTACAAGTCTTCCTCGAGCTGCTCCGCGAGCGCTTCGAGACCGACAAGAACAAGTGGACCACCATCGCCGAGTCGGTTCAGGGCGTGACCGAGGAGACCACCACCGGCGTGCTGCGGCTCTACCAGTTCGCCGCTGCCGGTGAGCTGACGTTCCCCGCGATCAACGTCAACGACTCGGTCACCAAGTCGAAGTTCGACAACAAGTACGGCACCCGCCACTCGCTGATCGACGGGATCAACCGCGGCACCGACGTTCTCATCGGTGGCAAGAAGGTCCTTATCTGCGGTTACGGCGACGTCGGCAAGGGCTGCGCGGAGTCGCTGGCCGGCCAGGGCGCCCGCGTCCAGGTCACCGAGATCGACCCGATCAACGCGCTGCAGGCCCTCATGGACGGCTACGACGTGGTCACCGTCGAGGACGCGATCGGCAACGCCGACATCGTGATCACCTCCACGGGCAACCTGGGCATCATCACCCTCGACCACATGCGGCAGATGAAGCACCAGGCGATCCTGGGCAACATCGGCCACTTCGACAACGAGATCGACATGGCCGGCCTCGAGCGTTCGGGCGCCAAGCGCATCACCGTCAAGCCGCAGGTCGACCAGTGGATCTTCGAGAGCGGCAAGTCGATCATCGTCCTGAGCGAGGGTCGTCTGCTCAACCTCGGCAACGCGACCGGCCACCCGTCGTTCGTGATGAGCAACAGCTTCTCGAACCAGGTGATCGCGCAGATCGAGCTGTGGACCAAGAACGACGAGTACGACAACGAGGTCTACCGCCTGCCCAAGCATCTCGACGAGAAGGTCGCGCGCATCCATGTCGAGGCACTCGGCGGCAAGCTGACCAAGCTCACCAAGGAGCAGGCCGAGTACATCGGCGTCGACGTCGAGGGTCCGTACAAGCCGGAGCACTACCGCTACTGAGGTAACCGCTCACGCAAACCCGCCCTTTTTCGGCAGACCCACCACACCCTCAGCGGGCGTGGAAATGTCGAAAAAGGGCGGGTTTCAGGCGTTTTCGGGTCAGGCTGCCAGCCGTCAAGCCCCGATGTCGGGTTCGGCGTCGGGGCAATAGATCCACGAGCCGCGTTCCTTGAGGAACCGCTCCTTGGACTTCCCGGATTCGGTACGGCTGCTGCCCTTTTCGAGATGCGACACGACCTCGGACTGGGCGACGTCGCCGTCGAAGACCGTCTCGAGGAATCCGTCGAGCACGATCATGCCGTCCTCGGCGGGCGGCGGGCCGGTGATGCGCTCCCGCGACTGCGTGCAGACCGCGGCCTTCATGCGTACGACGTCGCGTGCGTTTCGAGCTGACACGTAGTTCTGCAGGGCAGCGCGGATCTGGGAAAGCGCTGCGTAGTCGGCGGATTCGGGGTCGGAGTCGGTGCTCGTCGATCCACCCGGAGAGGTGCTCGAACCTGTCGCGACAGAGGAATCCTCCGGTCCGGACGACGTCACGACCAGGGTGACGACGAGGGCGACCAGGGCGATGACGGCGACGCCGCCGGTGATCCAGGCGACGATCGCGCCGGTGTTGCGCTCGGGCGGCGGGGGACCGCCGGGAGGGCCTCCGTAGCCGCCGCCCGGGGCATAGGGCCCGGGTCTCTGGACGCCGTAGGGCGGCGGGGCTCCGTACGGGCCGTAGGGAGGTCGCGGCTGCGACGCGGGCGGGAACTGCCCGGAATACGGCCGCTGTCCACCGGGGCCGGGCCCCTGGGGGTACCCGGGCCGACCGGGCCCGAACGGTGGCGGTGGGCCACCGGGTGGTGGCGGCTGATAGGTCATTCGACCCCCTCCCCAGTCATTGATCCAGGCTAGCGAAGAGCCTTGACGACGGCAGAGCCCGGTCGGCGGGGCGGCGTACGTCCGAATGACGCCCGTCGGGTGACTTGCGGTCGACGGATCGGTCGGAGGTCAGCGGGTCAGGAGGTCGGCCAGCGCGGCGATGTCCTCGCCGTCGTACCGGAGCCACGGGGACGTCCAGTCGGCCTCGGCGAGTTGGCGATACACCGCGTCGACGCGGCGCTGCAGGTCGCTGTCGCGTTCGTAGGCATCGCGTGCCCGGCTCGCGTCGCCGGCGGCCCGGCTCTCGGCCCGCTGCATGGCCACCTCGGCGGGCACCCCCAGCAGGACGTGGCGGTCGGGGACCGGCATGCCGAACCGTCCGTACTCGAGGTCGGCGACCCACCACACGACTTCGCCGTCGGCGTCCTGTTCCAGGCGACCGGCGTTGTAGGCCGCGTTCGACGCGACGTAGCGGTCGAGGATGACGATGTCGTTCGATCCGGTCGCCGCGGTGATGTCCGCGACGGCGTCGGCCCGGTCGAGGGCGAAGAGCAGCGCCATGGCGTACACGCTGTCCCGGAGATCGCCGTGCGAACCGTGAAGTGCCTCCGAGGCGATGTCGGCGGTCGCCGACTGCCCGTAGCGCGGGAAGGTGAACGTCGCGACCCGCAGGCCCGACGCCGTCCAGCGCTCGACCAGACCGGTCACCAAGGTGTTCTTACCGGCGCCGTCGAGCCCCTCCACCGCTATCAACTGACCCACGCGGAGGAGTCTATGGGGTGGGACGAATCGGGCGAGAACGTACGCCTCCGGCGCGTCATTCACCACGCTTTCATCACGATGGTGTCACCATTGGACACATGAAGCCTCGCATCCTCGTCGTCGACGACGACGCCGCTCTCGCCGAGATGCTGACGATCGTGTTGCGCGGCGAGGGTTTCGAACCCTTCGTGGTCGGTGACGGTACCCAGGCACTCACCGCGGTGCGGGAGATCCGCCCCGACCTGGTGCTGCTCGACCTCATGCTCCCGGGCATGAACGGCATCGACGTGTGCCGTGTGCTGCGTGCCGACTCCGGCGTCCCGATCGTCATGCTGACCGCGAAGTCAGACACCGTCGACGTCGTGCTGGGTCTCGAATCCGGCGCCGACGACTACATGGTCAAGCCGTTCAAGCCGAAGGAGCTCGTCGCCCGTGTGCGCGCCCGCCTGCGCCGCACCGACGAGGAACCGGCCGAGCTGCTGTCGATCGGCCCGGTGGAGATCGACGTGCCCGCGCACAAGGTCACCCGCGACGGTGTGCCGATCTCGCTGACCCCGCTCGAGTTCGACCTGCTGGTCGCGCTCGCTCGCAAGCCGCGGCAGGTCTTCACCCGCGACGTGCTCCTCGAGCAGGTGTGGGGCTACCGTCATCCGGCGGACACTAGACTCGTGAACGTGCATGTCCAGCGTCTGCGCGCGAAGGTCGAAACCGACCCGGAGAACCCTGAGGTCGTCCTGACTGTGAGGGGGGTCGGCTACAAGGCCGGCCCGCCGTGATCGGTCGATCTCGACGACGGGTCAACAGCACTTTCGGGCGTTTCACCCGCGCTGCCGGCGCTGTCGGACGTGCCTTCGGGCACATCTGGCGGCGCTCGTTGCAGCTACGGGTCGTGGCGTCGACGTTGTTGCTGTCGGTCGTTGTGCTGCTCATTCTCGGTTTCGTGCTGGTCTCCCAGATCACCGACCGCCTTCTCGACGTGAAGCTGGCCGCGGCCACCGAGGAGATCGACCGTGCCCGTATCTCGGTGGAACGCGACCTGTCCAGCGGCGCCGGCAACATGTCGGTGCAGAACCGGCTGCGTCAGACGCGATCGCTGCTCACCGACCGTGATGCCGACACCGGGCAGGCGTCCGGCACGGTCGGCGCCTTCGACACCGTGCTGCTCGTCCCCGGCGCGTCCGAGAGCAGTGCTGCCAGCGGTGTCGGCCCGACCGCCGAGGTGCCGTCGAACCTGCGGGACATGGTCCGCGGCGGCCAGGTGGCCTACCAGTACACCCAGGTGCCCGATGGTTCCGGCGGACAGGCGCCGGCCCTGATCGTGGGTACCCCCACCAACGCCTCGGTGCCGGGGCTCGAGCTGTATCTGGTGTTCCCGCTGACCGCGGAACAGAACACCGTCGACCTCGTCCGCGGCACCCTGCTGACCGGCAGCATCGTCCTGCTGGGTCTGCTCGCGGCCATCGCCTGGCTGGTCTCCCGGCAGGTCGTCATCCCGGTGCGGTCCGCCTCCCGGATCGCTGTCCGATTCGCCGACGGCCGTCTCAAGGAGCGCATGCCCGTTCGCGGCGAGGACGACATGGCCCGTCTCGCGATGTCGTTCAACGACATGGCCGAGAGCCTGTCGAAGCAGATCACCCACCTCGAGGAGTTCGGCGGCCTGCAGCGCCAGTTCACCTCCGACGTCAGCCACGAGCTGCGGACGCCGCTGACGACCGTGCGGATGGCCTCGGACGTGCTCTACGAAGGCCGCGACGATCTCGATCCGGTAAGGAAGCGTTCGGTCGAGCTGCTGGACAAGGAACTCGACCGGTTCGAGACCCTGCTCAACGAACTGCTGGAGATATCCCGGCACGACGCCGGTATGGCCGAGCTGGCGGCGGAACGGATGGACATGGCCATCCCGATCGACGGCGCGCTGGCCACCGTCCGGCACCTGGCCGAGGAGACCGGGACCGAGCTCGTCCTCGACCTGCCCGCCGAACCGGTGCTCGCCGAGATCGATCCGCGCCGCGTCGAGCGGATTCTGCGGAACCTGCTCGCCAACGCGATCGACCACGGGGAACGGAAACCGGTGACACTCACGATGCGGTCCGACGGCGATGCCGTCGCCATCACGGTCCGCGACCAGGGCATCGGGTTGCGGCCGGGGGAGGAGAAGCTGGTGTTCAACCGGTTCTGGCGTTCGGACCCGTCGCGGTTCCGGCGCTCCGGCGGCACCGGTCTCGGACTGGCCATCAGCATCGAGGACGCCCGCCTGCATCAGGGCAGACTCGAGGCGTGGGGCGAGCCCGGCAAGGGCGCCTGCTTCCGGCTGACGCTGCCCCTCGTCCGCGGCCACAAGGTGCTCGGTTCGCCCCTGCCGCTGAAGTCCGTCGGCTCGGCACCCCGGGCCGCCGCCAAGGCGAGTGGCCGCCCACCAGGCGTGGAGGCTGGTACCGAATGAGCGTCGTACGTCGTCCGGAGCACCCACGGCGGAGTGTTCTGGGGTTCCTGATCGCCGTCGCGACGGCGACCGTGGCGATGGTCGTGGTGTCGGCGTGCGGGTCGATCCCGAACGACTCGTCCCCGCAGCCCATCAAGTCCTTCCAGCGCGAGGGTGCCACCAACGCGGCCCCGGTGCCCCAGGCCGACATGGACCCGGAGGCCCTCGTCCGGGCGTTCCTCAAGTCCACGGTCGATCCCGACTCCGGCCATGACGCCGCCCGCGCCTTCCTGACCCCGGTGGCCTCGCAGCAGTGGGACGATCGTGGCGACGCACTGATCCTCGACGAGATCAGCATCTTCGTCGATCAACGCAACGAGGACTCCGTGCGTATGCGGCTGACCGGCGACAACGTCGGAACGCTCAAGTCCGACGGTCAGTTGCTGCCCGCGTCAGGGCGGGTCGAGACCAGCATCAGCCTGACCCGGCAGGGTGACCAGTGGCGCATCGACGGGCCGCTGCCGAACGGGGCGATGATCGACCGCGACCAGTTCGACAACACGTACCGTCCGGTTTCGCTCTACTTCTCCGACCGCACCGGCCGACGACTGGTCCCGGACCCGCGCTGGTTCTATGCCGGGCAGGCGACCGAACCGACGGCGCTGGTCAACCGGCTCATCGCCGGGCCTGCCGCCGATCTGTCCGCGGCGGTCGACAGCGGATTCCCCGGCGGTGCGGCGCTGCGCGGACCCGTCGTGGGCCTGGCCGGCGGCGGGGTCCGCGTCGATCTCAACGGCATCGGCAACGCGTCGAGCCGGGATCGCACGGTGCTGGCGGCACAGATCGTCTGGACCCTCGACGGCGCCGACATCTCGGGCCCGTACGTGATCGACGCCGACGGCGCGCCACTCGCCGCCGAACGCGCGTCGGGATGGCAGCCCGCGGACCTGCGCTCCTTCGATCCGAACGCGGTGCCGTCCACCGACGTCGGCCTCAACGTCGTGACCGGTGGCGCGTTGCGCGCGGTGACCGATACCGCGACCGTCCCGGTGCGCGGACCGCTCGGGTCCTCCCGCGACGTGCGGGCGGCGACGATCTCCGACAACGGCGCGCGGGTCGCCGCGGTCCGGACGGCGGGCGATCGCAGGCTCGAGTGCGTGATCGGGGACTACGGCGGCGACGTCGGACCGATCGTCAGCGGGGTGTCCATCACCCGCCCGTCCTTCGGCGCCGACGAGAACGCCGTGTGGGTGGTCGTCGACGGCAAGCCGGTGCAGTGGCAGCGCGACGACGACGGCACCCAGACCGTCCCCGTCGAGGCGTCGTCGATCCCGACCGTGGCTCGCGGGGCGATCACCGAGATGCAGATCGCCCCGGACGGCGTCCGTGCCGCCCTCGTCGTCGGTGGGCAGATCGTCTTCGCCGTGCTGTCGACGAACGCCGAGGGGCAGGTGTCGTTGACCAGCCCGCGGATCGCGGCCTACAACATCGGCAACCGTGCGGTGTCCCTGGACTGGGCATCGCCGACGATGCTGGTCATCGCGCGTGAAGCGCCCGAGTCCCCGGTGGTCCAGCTGTCGATCAACGGCACCCCGGCGGTCGGCCTGCTCAGCGGCAACGTGTCCCCGCCGGTGCGGGCCGTGGTGGCGAACTCCTCGACCATCTACGTCGGGGACCAGCGCGGAGTGATGCGCCTCGGCAGCAACAACGGGCAGCCCGACCAGTATTGGACCGAGGTCGAGCCGGCCATGGTCGCCGGGGCGATCCCGGTCCTGCCCTGATGTCGCAGAGGCCGAACTCTCCCTAGGCGGCGGCCAGTACGACGACCGCCGCGACCCCGATGCCGGCCGAGCGCAGGACGCGCACCGACTCCGCCGCGGTGGCCCCGGTGGTCAGCACGTCGTCGATCAGGAGCGCCGCGCCACCGGGCGGTGGACGCGGACCGGTGCGGACACGGACCGCGCCTGCGAGATTGCGCGCGCGTGCCCGGGCGTCGAGCCCGGCGGAGTCGCGGGCGGTCGTCGCGGTCACCAGCAGCGGCGCCACGAACACGCGGGAGCCCAGCAGTGGTGCGGCGTGTTCGGCGATCGCGGTGACCCGGTCGCCGCCGCGGCGTCGGGCGCTCATCCGGCGGGTCGGTGCGGGGATCAGAGCCAGGCGGTCGGCGTCGGGAAGCTCGCCCCATCCGGCAAGCACCCGTACCGCGTGGGCGAGTGCCGCACCCAGGGGTGGGATCAGATCACGGCGGTCGTGTTCCTTGACGGCGATGATCCCGTTCCGGTGCGAACCCCGGTAGCGGCCGAGGGCCCACACCGGGACACCCGGCGAGATGCGCGGACGGGCGGCGACGGGGGCGTCGTGCCAGGCGGCCTCGCAGCGGGTGCACCACGGTGTCCCGGGCCGCCCGCACCCGCCGCACAGCACGGGAACGACCAGATCCGCCGCCGCGGCCGGCACCTGACGCC
This sequence comes from Gordonia sp. CNJ-863, assembly GCF_001942325.1. NCBI lineage: Bacteria > Bacillati > Actinomycetota > Actinomycetes > Mycobacteriales > Gordoniaceae > Gordonia > Gordonia sp. CNJ-863. The sequence continues at coordinate 106,070 of NZ_MKKG01000066.1, read as the reverse complement.
AGGTCATGCCCCGACCCTAGGCACGGAGCCCGCATACCCGGTGTGGTCGTCGGAGGCTGTGGAGGGATCCGCTCTGTTCGGTGAGTTGTCCGAGTCCTTCGCATCACCGCACGCGGGTCCTCGGTCCCCACTTGTCCCGACATACCCGACGCGGCGATCCAAAACGTGGCCGATACCCGAACTTGCGACTACGGTCTTGGGTACATCGGGTTGCCGGGAGGACAGTTGAGTCCCCGCGCCGGAACGACCGATTTTCGGGAGGTGTTGCCCCTGTCGATGAGTGCCAGCTGTCAGCTGGCATGGACAAATCCTCAGCGTCGGCCAAATCATCAGTGCGACAACAGATCACGATGACCCCACCGCCGCCGGGAACAATTCAGGAGGTAGTTGAATGTCCACAGTCATCCATCGCAAAGGCCAGCGCGAGCCCAAACTCGCAGACCCCAGGCCGACCGTGGAGCAGGGCCTCGAGCCCAACCACCAACCCGCCCAGACCGAGTCCGACGACCAGGAGTTCGCGTTCGTCCGTCCACCGGGAACGGTGGAGTCCGACGAACCCGCCGAGCCCATCGCCAAGGTCGTGTTCAGCGGCCGGAACGTCGAGATACCCGACCATTACCGCATCTACGTCGGCGACAAGCTCGCCCGCCTCGAGCGTTTCGATCCGACGATCTACCGATTCGACGTCGAGCTGAACCACGAACGCAACCGGAGACAGTCCAAGGTCTGTCAGCAGGTGGAGATCACCGCGACGGGTAAGGGGCCGATCGTCCGTGCGCAGGCCTGCGGTGAGAACTTCTACGCCGCCCTGGAGCATGCACTCGACAAGGTCGAGTCGCGGCTGCGGCGAGTGAAGGACCGTCGGCGCGTGCACTACGGCAACCGGCGCCCACAGTCGGTGGCCGAGGCCACCGAGGTCGGAGCGCCGCTGCTGCGCGACAACCAGTTGACCGTGGAGGGGCACGTCGGCGACCCCGGCATGCTCGAGGCCACCGAACGCGGGGAGTGGGACGACGGCGTCGACGAGTACATCCCAGGTCAGATCGTCCGCGTCAAGGAGCACACCGCGGTACCGATGACCGTCGACGACGCGCTCTACGAGATGGAACTCGTCGGGCACGACTTCTTCCTGTTCCACGACAAGGAGAGCGACAAGCCGTCGGTGGTCTACCGCAGGCATGCCTTCGACTACGGCCTCATCCGCCTGACATGAACACGGGCTGAGCGGTTCCGGACGGCCGCGGACGAATCCGAACGATGAAGTCGTCTCGGTTACGTGCCGGTCGATCAGGGTCTGCTCAGCTCACCTCGCTACCATGGGATCCGGTCTGTGCGTTCGCACGGGCCGGATTCCGTGTGTTTTCTACAGGTGAGGGACTCGATCCACGGTGCTGAACAAGCTGTTGCGTGTCGGCGAAGGCCGCATGGTCAAGCGACTCGACGCTATCGCGTCGCACGTCGAGGCGCTGTCCGACGAGTTCGAGGCGCTCTCCGACGCCGAACTGCGAGCCAAGACAGACGAGTTCAAGAAACGTATCGCCGATGGTGCGACGCTCGACGAACTGCTGCCCGAGGCCTTCGCGACGGCCCGCGAGGCGGCCTGGCGCGTGCTGGACCAGAAACACTTCCACGTCCAGATCATGGGTGGCGCGGCGCTGCACTACGGCAACATCGCCGAGATGAAGACCGGTGAGGGCAAGACCCTCACCTGTGTCCTCCCGGCGTACCTCAACGCGCTGTCCGACGAGGGCGTCCACGTCGTCACCGTCAACGACTACCTCGCCAAGCGCGACTCGGAGTGGATGGGACGCGTCCACCGCTTCCTCGGCCTCGAGACCGCAGTGATCCTCACCGGGATGTCCTCGGCCGCCCGCCGCGAGGCCTACGCCGCCGACATCACCTACGGCACCAACAACGAGTTCGGCTTCGACTACCTGCGCGACAACATGGCGCACTCGCTCGCCGACCTCGTCCAGCGCGGCCACGCCTACGCGATCGTCGACGAGGTCGACTCGATCCTCATCGACGAGGCCCGCACCCCGCTGATCATCTCCGGCCCCGCCGAAGGGTCGAGCAAGTGGTACACCGAGTTCGCGCGTATCGCGCCGCTGCTCGAGAAGGATGTCCACTACGAGGTCGACATCAAGAAGAAGACGATCGGCGTGCACGAGGCCGGCGTCGAGTTCGTCGAGGACCGCCTCGGCATCGACAACCTGTACGAGGCGGCCAACTCGCCCCTGGTCAGCTACCTGAACAACGCGATCAAGGTCAAGGAGCTCTTCCAGCGCGACAAGGACTACATCGTCCGCAACGGAGACGTCCTGATCGTCGACGAGTTCACCGGTCGTGTGCTCGACGGCCGACGCTTCAACGAGGGCCTGCATCAGGCGATCGAGGCCAAGGAAGGCGTGGAGATCAAGGCCGAGAACCAGACTCTCGCCACGATCACCCTGCAGAACTACTTCCGACTGTACGACAAGTTGTCGGGCATGACCGGTACCGCCGAGACCGAGGCCGCCGAGTTCGACCAGATCTACAAGCTCGGTGTGCTGCCGATCCCGACCAACCGGCCGATGGTCCGCAAGGACCAGGGCGACCTGATCTACAAGACCGAAGAGGCGAAGTTCGCCGCGGTCGTCGACGACATCGTCGAGCGTCACGAGATCGGCCAGCCGGTGCTGATCGGTACCACCAGCGTCGAGCGCTCGGAGTACCTGTCTCGTCAGCTGAAGAAGCGCGAGATCCCGCACAGCGTCCTGAACGCCAAGTTCCACGAGCAGGAAGCCCAGATCATCGCCGAGGCGGGCCGCCTCGGGGCGGTCACGGTGGCCACCAACATGGCCGGCCGAGGTACCGACGTGGTGCTCGGCGGCAACCCGGACATCATTGCCGACACCCGCCTGCGCAAGGCCGGACTCGACCCGGTGAACACCCCGGACGAGTACGAGGCCGCGTGGGACGAGGCCATCGAGGTCGCGCGCACCGAGGCCGCCGAGGAGGCCGAGGCCGTGCGCAAGGCCGGTGGTCTGTACGTGCTCGGCACCGAGCGCCACGAATCCCGCCGTATCGACAACCAGCTGCGCGGCCGTTCGGGTCGTCAGGGCGATCCCGGTGAGTCGCGGTTCTACCTGTCCGTCGCCGACGAACTGATGCGCCGCTTCAACGGCGGTGCGCTCGAGGCGATCATGAGCCGTCTGCCCGACGACGTGCCGATCGAGGCCAAGATGGTCACCAAGGCCATCCGTAGCGCTCAGACCCAGGTCGAGCAGCAGAACTTCGAGATGCGCAAGAACGTCCTCAAGTACGACGAGGTCATGAACGAGCAGCGCAAGATCATCTACGCCGAGCGCCGCCAGATCCTCGAGGGCGAAGATCACCACGAGCAGGTCAAGCAGATGATCGACGACGTGGTCAGCGCCTACGTCGAGGGCGCGACCGCAGAGGCTACGCCGAGGACTGGGATCTCGACGAGCTGTGGACCGCGCTGCGCACCCTGTACCCGATCGAACTCGACCCCAAAGAGGTCGTCAACGAGACGGAATACGGTGAGCGCGAAGACATCTCGGCCGAAGAGCTGCGCGAGACCCTGGTCGCCGACGCGAAGGCCGCCTACGACAAGCGCGAGAAGGCGATCGACGAGATCGCGGGCGAAGGCGCCATGCGCCAGCTCGAGCGCAGCGTCCTGCTCAGCGTCCTCGACCGCAAGTGGCGCGACCACCTGTACGAGATGGACTACCTGCGCGAGGGCATCCACCTGCGGTCGATGGCGCAGCGCGACCCGGTGGTCGAGTACCAGCGCGAGGGCTTCGACATGTTCACCGGCATGCTCGAGGGTCTCAAAGAGGAAGCACTCGGCATCCTCTTCAACGCCCAGGTGCAGACCGAGCAGCCGGCACCGCAGGCGCCGCTGCCCACCGCCGCCGACCTGCGTGCCGCGGTCGGTGCAGGTGCGCCCGCGCCCGCGCCGGCGGCCGACTCCGGTGCGCAGGTGCCCGCAGCGCTGCGTGGTTCCGGGGCCTCCGGCGGCGATGTGCCGATGACGTTCTCCGGACCCGACGAGGGTGGTGGCACGGTCGTCCACTCCGAGGAGGAGGAACTGGCCGGTGCCGCCGACTCGGCCAGTCGGCGCGAGCGCCGCGCGGCCGCGCGGGCGAACACCAAGGGCAGCCGTCCGAAGCCGCCGAAGGCCAAGAAACAGCGCCGCTGAAAAAAATCCGGGAGAAAGCGGAACCCGACAGGGGAGTGGCTGCGTCCAATCTCCATGCAAACACTCACCTCCGCTCCTCCCGTCTCCACACGGACGACGCGGGTTCGGGTACTGCCCGCCCCGACGTATGAGCCGGCCGGCCCCGGTGCGATGGGTGCCGGGGCGGTCGGTTCCGGGACGGTGCGCGCCGTGTTCCCGGGGCCGCGTCCCGATGCGGGACCGTCACGCAAGACCCTGACCGCCGCGGTGGAGGCCCGGCGGTTCACCGTCGCCACGTCGCGACTGCTGTTCGAGGTGATCGACCGTCGACGAGGGATCGCGCACCTCGGTGACTCCGTGTCGCCGTCGATCGTCGATCAGGTGGCGGCGCTGGTTCGTCACGACGCCTTCCGTGTGGCCGAAATCGCCGGTGCCCCTGGAGGTCCACCCGCTCGCGGTACGGTCCTCCAGCGCGTGCACGTCCAGTTGTGCGACACCAGTGCTGCCGAGGTGTTCGGCTCCTACCTCAGCGGTGGCCGCGTCCGAGCCTTCGCCGGGCGCGTGGAGCGCAAGCCGCGCCGTGTGCGCGGGAACGATCCGCGGCCCGGCGGCGCCGGCGCGCGAACCGGTCTCGGCCAGGTCGAATACCGCTGGCAGCTCGTGGCGCTCGAGTTCTGCTGAGCCCGTCGAGTCCGGCCCCGACGCAGCCGAACGGCTAGGATCGGCGGCGTGGTGAACCGTTTGTCGCCGCGCGACGCGATGTACTACTTCCTCGACGATTCCCGGTCGACGACGCATCTCGGGGCGTTGCTGGTCGTGGACCCCTGTGCCGGCGAGGGGAAGAAGTCCGGCGACCCGACGCCCGGGGAGAACGGCACAGCTTCGGCGACCCGTCGACCCGCGCTCGACTACCAGTCGCTGGTGTCGCTGGTCGAGAACCGGCTCCAGCTGGCGCCCCGGTACCGGCAGGTGGTCCGCGAGGTCACGCTCGGACTGGCCCGCCCGGTGTGGGTCGACGACCGGGATTTCGACATCAACTTCCATATCCGGCGCTCTGGGTTGCCGCGGCCGGGTGGTCCCGCGGACCTCGCCGAGCTCATCTCCCGGGTGATGTCCCGGCCGTTGGATCGCACCCGACCGCTGTGGGAGATGTACCTGATCGAGGGCCTGGCCGACGGCAGGCTCGCGATCCTGACCAAGTCGCACCGGTGCCTGATCGACTCTTCGGGCGATCCGGAGATCAGCGAGGTCATCTGCGACCTCACCGACGAGCCGGAGCAGCTGCCCGAGGAACTGTGGATGCCCGGGTCGCCGCCGGGATCGGCGAACCTGGTCGTGGGTGCACTCGCCGAGGCGATGGCCCGTCCGGGCGATCTCGTCGAGACCATGGTGCACGGCAACGGCCTGGTCTCCGAGGTGCGCTCGGTGGTCGGCAGAACCGTCCGTCGGGCCGGTGACGTCGTCGGCCAGCTCACCGACTCCGCTCCCCGCAGCCCACTCAACAACACGGGCACGACCACCCGCACCTTCACCACGGCGTCGGCGCCGCGGCGCGACTGCGCCAAGATCGCCGAACACCACAACTGCACCGTCAACGACGTGGAACTCGCCATCATCTCGGGGGTGGTGCGGCGATGGATGCTGTCCGTCGACCCGGCGGCGGTGCCTGCCGACACCGTCCGCGTGGTGATCCCGCTGTCGCCGCGGGACCCCGGGGTGGAGGTCGAGGCGGGGGCCGAACCGGGCTGGATCAACCTCGGCAAACCGAGCTTCGTGACGGACCTGCCTGTCGGGGAGTCGAATCCGACGGTGCGTCTCGCCCAGGTGGCGGGCCTCGCCGAGCGTTATGCGCAGTCGTCGCGGCGGATGAGCACGGGCCCGAGCCCGCTGTTCCCGGAGCTGGGTATGGTGCCCTTCGCCGACTTCAGCTCCCGCGCGTTCCGGTCGCTCGACAGTCGCGCGTACAACGTCCCGGTGGCGATGAGCACTTCCCCGGTCGCCGACCGGTTCGTGCTCGGCGTGCCGGTCCGCGAGATCTTCTACATCCCGGTTCTCGTCTCGCAGCGGGCGCTTGCGGTCAGCGTCGTCGAATACGGTGACCGGCTGCAGTTCTCGTTCATGGCCGACCGCGGGGTCATTTCCGACCTGCCCGTGCTGGCGGATTACGTCACCGAGTCCTTCGAGGAGTTGCTGATCACCGACTGAGTCGGGGACGCGGCTAAGGTGAGCGGGTACCGCAATCGGACCGCCAGGAGCGGGGGTCGTTATGAGAGCGATGGTCGAATGAGGGTCTACCTGCCGGCGACGTTGGCAATGCTGATGGAGCTCAATTCCGATGGCGAGTTCCGTCCGATCGGCGGAACCGGGTTCGCGTTGACCCCGGCTCTGCGCGAGGCGTTCGTCGCGGGCGACGACGAGGAGCTCTCGGAGGTCGCGATGCGCGAGGCCGCGCGGGCGTCGCTGCGTCTCCTGGCCGGGGAGGCGCCGGAATCCGGCGACGCCGAGGCCGAGCGCGATCTCGCCGCCGACGAGGCGCTGACGAAGCCGGGCGTGACCCCTTCGCTGCCGCCGCGCCGCGTGGTCGTCGCCGCCGACGTCGAGGACGTCAAACTCCGTCCCGATCTCGACGATGCGGTGGTCAAGGTCGGCGGGACGATCCCGCTCTCGGCGGTCGCCTCGGTCCACGTCGACGTGAAGGAGGCGGAGGACAAGGTTCGCGCCGCTGTCGTCGTCATCGATGCCGCCGACATGGGTGACCTGGACGCCGAACTGGCCGTCGGCGACATCGAGGACTTCGACCTCGCCTGGTACGCCACCCAGGAGCTGCCGTTTCTCCTCGAACTGCTCTGAAACTCGTGTGAGATCCTGGATGGCGCTAACCTACGGTTGCGTAGGTTAGAGTGTTCGGAGACGTTGAAGGCGGTGTGTGAGTTGGGTCTGCTCGAGCGATTCGAAGAACCGGTGGCCGGGGTCGCGGCGCGTAGCCGCGGTGCGCAGTGGGTTCGTGCGGCGGTCACCCGCATCACGACGCCGTTGCTCCCCGACGACTACCTGCATCTCGCCAACCCGCTGTGGTCGGCCCGTGAGCTGCGGGGCAAGGTCATCTCGGTGAGGGGGGAGACCGAGGACACCGCAACGATCCGGATCCGTCCGGGCTGGGGATTCTCGTTCGACTACGCGCCCGGCCAGTACGTCGGTATCGGCGTGCTGATCGACGGTCGATGGACGTGGCGTTCGTACTCGCTCACCTCGACCCCCGACGCGTCGGCGAACGACAAGACCATCGCGATCACCGTCAAGGCGATGCCGGAGGGTTTCCTGTCGACCCACCTCGTGAACGGCCTGACGCCGGGCACCGTGGTCCGTCTCGCCGCGCCCCGCGGCGAGTTCGTCCTGCCCGACCCGCTGCCGGAGAAGATCCTGTTCGCGACGGCCGGCAGTGGCCTCACCCCGATCATCTCGATGCTGCGCACGGTCAGACAGCGGAAGCAGAACACCGATATCAGGCTGATCCATTCGACGCCCTCCGAGGCCGACCTGCTGTTCGCCGACGAACTCGAGGCGATGGCGTCGTCGGGTCTCGTCGACCTGCACGTGCAGTACACCCGCACCGACGGACAGGTCACCCCGGAGTCGCTGCCGAGTCTGTGTCCCGACTGGCGCGAACGTCAGACCTGGGCATGTGGACCGGCGGGATTCCTCGACGGCCTGCATCGCCTCTACTCCGACGCCGACCTGGACGAGCGGCTGCACATCGAGCGGTTCGCCCTCGAACGCGGTGTGGTGGGTGCCCAGGGCGGCACGGTGACGTTCAAGCGCTCGGGCAAGACCGCCGAGGTCGACGGCGCGACCACCCTTCTGGAGGCCGGGGAGGCCGCGGGCACGATCATGCCGTTCGGCTGCCGGATGGGCATCTGCCAGAGCTGCGTGGTGATGCTCGACAAGGGCTGCGTGCGAGATCTGCGGTCCGGCGTCGAACACGTCGAGGGTGAGCGTATCCAGACGTGCGTCAGTGCGGCCGCCGGGGATTGCACGCTGGACGTCTGACCTGGCTGTTCGTCTATGACCCGGCGATGCCCGGGAACTGCCGGTACGCTCGAAAACGTGCTTGGTCACAGTGCTGGGACCCGTCCCGTTCGGCCCGAGGGCTGACCGGTGAAAGCCGCGGTCCGGATTCCCGAAAACGTCCCCGTTCTCACCGACGGCGGGGTGACACTGCGGCCTCATGAGCCCCGAGATCTCGATCGCATGGTCGAGCTCGCGGCCGATCCGGCCATGATGCGGTGGACACCCGTCCCGGCGCCCTACAGTCGCGCCGCCGCCGAGAGATTCGCCCTCGACTATGCGCCCAGGTCCTGGGCGGACGGCTCCCGCATGTTGTGGGCCGTCGAGTTCGACGGCAGGTTCGTCGGCACCGTCGACCTCGCCGGGGAGGGCCCGCTCAGCAGGCTCAGTTACGACCTCCATCCCGACGCCCGCGGCTGGGGCGTGATGAAACGCGCCGTCCTGCTCGCGGTCGACTATGCCTTCACCGAGGCCGGCAAGGAGGTCGTCCGCTGGACGACGGTCGCCGGCAACATCGACGCGTTGCGCGTCGCGCACTCCTGCGGATTCCGACTCGACGCCGCGGTCCCGGACGGGGTCGAGGTCCGCGGCCACATCCGTGACGCGTGGGTCGGCTCGCTGCGAGCAGACGACGCACGGGAGCCGCAGACCGAGTGGCGCACCGACGTCTTCGAGACCGAGCGGTTCCGCCTCCGGCCCCTCGCGGAGCACGACGACCCACGCATCCGCGAGACCCTCGACGACCCGACCTCCCGCAAGTACCTCTTCGCGCGGCCCGACCCGCTGGAGCTCGAACACGCGGCGGCCGAACGTCTGCGCAAGTGGTGGACCGCTGCGCAGGGCGTCACCTGTACGTGGGCCGTCGCCGACCTCGAGACCGACGACTACCTGGCGACATCACCCTCCTGCACATCGACGAGGTCACCGGCGCCGAGGCCGGCTTCTACACCCATCCCGAAGCGCGCGGGAAAGGCGTGCTGGCAGAAGCGTTTCCGGCGTCCGTGCGCTATGCGTTCGAGAAGTTCGGTTTCCGGCGGCTGACGCTGTTCGCCGCCGACAGCAACGAGGGCAGCAAGAAGCTCGCCCGCGCAGCCGGTTTCCGCGAGGTCAGCAGGCAGAAGCTCGCCGCCCGCTCCGACGGTGTCTTCGAGGATCTCATCGGCTTCGAGCTGTTCGTCGACGACTACCGTGAGGCCGCGGACAGCTGATCCCGCCGGTTTCCGCCGGTTGAGCCCACCCTGCCGGTTGAGCCTGTCGAACCCCCCCGCGCAAAAAACCGTGCCGTCAGGGCGGCTCACCGCTGGACACACCCGCGCCCCGTAACCTACGCTTGCGTAAGTTACGGAAACGTAAGGGTCGGAAGATCCGGCGTGAGCCGGTCGGTGTAGAGGTCGTCGTCGACCCCCACCGAGACCCATCCCACCTGCGAAGGGACCACACGTATGGCGATCACGGACATCCCCGAATACGCACACCTGTCCGAGGCGGACGTCGAGGCACTCGGCGCCGAGCTCGATGCGATCCGCGCGGAGGTCGAGGCCAGCCGGGGTGAACGTGACGCCCGCTATCTCCGCAACACCATCCGCTTCCAGCGTGGCCTCGAGCTCGCCGGACGCGCACTGCTCTTCGGCTCCACCAAGAAGTCGCTCTGGTGGGCCGGCGCTGGTGCGCTCGGCGTGGCGAAGATCGTCGAGAACATGGAGCTCGGGCACAACGTGATGCACGGGCAGTGGGACTGGATGAACGATCCCGAGGTGCACAGCTCGACGTGGGAGTGGGACAACACCGACCCGTCGGCGCACTGGAAGCACACCCACAACTACATCCATCACAAGTACACGAACGTGCTGGGCATGGATGACGACGTGGGCTACGGCCTGCTGCGCGTCACCCGCGACCAGCGCTGGCGTCCGTTCAACTACGGCAATCTCGTCTACAACACGATCCTGGCTCTGGCGTTCCAGTACGGCGTCGCCGTGCAGCACCTCGAGCTGGGCAAGAAGCGTCGGACCCCCGAGGCGAAGGCACAGTACAAGCGCGACGTCGCCGACGTGCTGTCGAAGATCGGCAAGCAGGTCGCCAAGGACTACCTCGCCTACCCGGCGCTGGTCAGTGCGACCACCGGGCACAAGGTCGGGTACGTCAACGCCTACCGCAAGGCGGCCACCGCGACCGCGCTCGGCAACGTCATCCGCAACGTGTGGAGCAACGCCGTCATCTTCTGCGGGCACTTCCCCGACGGTGCGGAGAAGTTCACCAAGCAGGACATCGACAGCGAGTCCCAGGCCGAGTGGTACCTGCGCCAGATGCTGGGCAGCGCCAACTTCGACTCCGGTTTCGTTCTCGCGTTCATGAGCGGCAACCTGTCGTACCAGATCGAGCATCACATCTTCCCGGACCTGCCGAGCAACCGGTACGCCGAGATCGCGGTGAAGGTGCGCGCGCTGTGCGACAAGTACGACCTGCCCTACACCTCGGGTCCGTTCCCGGTGCAGTACGCCAAGACGTGGCGGACCATCGCCAAACTGTCGCTGCCGGACAAGTACCTCAAGGCGACCGCCGACGACGCGCCGGAGACCGCGTCGGAGCGCCGCTTCAAGCAGGGGCTGCCCGAGGGTGCCCGGCTTCGGGCCACCATCGACGAGCAGACCGGTACCCGTCGCGGACTGCGCTCGGCCATCGCCGGGCTGCGTGAGCGTCGTCGCGCCGGTCGCGGACGTGCCGTGGTGACGCCGCTGCGTGCGACGCGTGACGACGAGGCCGCCGCCTGATCGGCGATGGCGGGTGGTCGGACCCCGCGCCGGGGCAGGGAATCGAAAAGGTCGGCATAATGGGGCTCAATGGCCATCACTGACATCAATGAGTACGCGCATCTGACCGACGCCGACGTGGAGGCGCTGGGTGCCGAACTCGACACCCTTCGCCGCGAGATCGAGGCGGATCGGGGGATGCGTGACGTCAAGTACCTGCGACGCACGATCCTGGCGCACCGCGCGCTCGAGGTGACCGGACGCGTCGCGCTGCTCGGCAGCCGCTCGCGGCCGCTCTGGCTGCTCGGTACCGGCGCGCTCGCTCTCTCGAAGATCATCGAGAACATGGAGCTCGGGCACAACGTGATGCACGGGCAGTGGGACTGGATGAACGACCCGGAGGTCCACTCGACCACCTGGGAATGGGACATGGTGTGCGCCTCGCCGCACTGGAAGCATTCCCACAACTACATCCATCACAAGTACACCAACGTTCTCGACATGGACCACGACGTCGGTTACAAGACGTTGCGCGTCACCCGGGACGATCCGTGGGAGCCCAAGCTGCTTCTGCAGCCGTTGACCAACGTCGTGCTCGCGGCGCTGTTCGAGTGGGGGATCGGGCTGCACGACCTGGATCTGAAGGACGTCATCTCGGGTGCCAAGCCCAAGGAGATCGCGAGACCGCAGCTCAAGTTGTTCGCCCGTAAGGTCGGCAAGCAGATCGTGAAGGATTACGTGTTGTTCCCGGCGTTGTCCGGTCCGAACTTCACACACACGCTGACGGCGAACCTCACCGCGAACCTGATCCGCAACCTGTGGGCCTATGTGGTGATCTTCTGTGGCCACTTCCCTGATGGCGCAGAGAAGTTCACGGTCGAGTCCCTCGAGAACGAGACACAGGGGCAGTGGTATCTGCGGCAGATGCTCGGGACGGCGAATTTCGACGCCGGGCCGGCGATGGCCTTCTTCAGCGGTAACCTCTGCTACCAGATCGAGCATCATCTCTATCCGGATCTGCCGAGCAACCGCTACGCCGAGATCGCCGTTCGGGTCCGAGCGCTGTGCGACAAGTACGACCTGCCCTACACCACGGGTCCGCTTGCGGTGCAGTACTTCCAGACGCTGCGCACGATCAACAAGCTGTCGCTGCCCGATCGGTTCCTCCGTGCGACCTCCGACGATGCGCCGGAGACGGCGTCGGAGAAGCGCTTTGCCGGGATGCCGCGGGCAACCGGCCTCAAGGCCGCGATTCGGGAGCTTCGGGCGCGGCGTCGTCGGCGCTGAGTCCGCCGCCGACCGCGACGAGTAGGTGTCGCACGGCCATCGCGCGACGATAGGAGTGTCCCCCGAGTCCGTCGAGTTTGCACTCCGGATCTGCCGGCGGGCCGAGATGTGTACAGCCCCTGGGGCATTCGGCGATGGCATCCTGGAGATCGTCGAAGGCGGCAACGATGTCGTCGGCTCCGACGTGGGCGAGTCCGAACGACCGGATTCCGGGGGTGTCGACGACCCAACCGCGCGGGACACTGTCGCCGGGTAGCGGCAAGGCGACCGACTGGGTCGAGGTGTGCCGCCCCTTACCCACCCCGGACACCACGCCGGTTGCTCGATAGGCATCGGGCACAAGACGATTGACGAGCGTCGACTTGCCGACACCGGAGTGTCCGATGAATGCGGTGATACGGCCCCGGAGCGTCGCGAGGATCTCGTCGAGCGGATCGTCGCGCCCGGCCCGGATGACGGGAAGCTCGAGGTCGGCGAAGGCGGCGGTGAACTCGGTCGGGTCGGCGAGGTCGGATTTCGTCAGGCACAGGATGGGGGACAGGCCGCCGACGTAGGCCGCCGCCAGCGCGCGTTCGACGAATCCGGTACGGGGTGGCGGGTCGGCCATCGCGGTGACGATCAGCAACTGGTCGGCGTTGGCGACCACGATCCGTTCGTACGGATCCGAGTCATCGGCGGTGCGGCGCAACACACTTCGACGCTCGGCGACACGCACGATCCGCGCCAGGGTGTCGGGCTTTCCGGAGAGATCACCGACCACCGACACGTCGTCACCGACGACGATGGGGGTCCGGCCCAGCTCTCGCGCGCGCATCGTCACGACGCGACGGTCAGGATCGCCGCCGAGGACGACACCCCAGCGGCCGCGATCGACCGACACGACCATGCCCTGCTCGGCGTCGTCGTGGGACGGGCGGGTCTTGGTGCGAGGACGGGTGCCCTTGCCGGGACGAACCCTCACATCGGATTCGTCGTAACTCGCCGCCCGGCGGCTCAATGGTGCCCGATCATCTGCTGCCACATACCGGGGAAGTCGGGCAGCGTCTTGCTCGTCGTCTCGATGTCGTCGACCACGACGCCGGGGGTCACGAGTCCGATGATGGCGCCGGCAGTGGCCATGCGGTGATCGGCGTAGGACTCCCAGGTCCCGCCGTGCAGGCTCGTCCCGGTGATCCGGAGACCGTCCTCGGTCTGGGCGCAGGTCCCTCCGAGCCGGGTGATCTCGGCGGTGAGGGCCGCCAGCCGGTCGGTCTCGTGACCGCGCAGGTGGGCGATGCCGCTCAGCTCGGATTCGCCGTCGGCAAGAGCGCACAGGGCGGCGATGGTCGGCGTCAGCTCACCGATGTCGCGCAGGTCGAGGTTCACACCCTTCAGCACGGCGGGGCCGCGGACGGTCAGCATGCCGTCGAGGTGCTCGACGGTGCATCCCATCGCGGCCAGGACGTCGGCGATGCGGGCGCCGGGCTGCGTGGTGACCGCCGGCCAGTACGGCACGCGGACCTCTCCGCCGGTCACCGCGGCGGCGGCCAGGAACGCGGCCGCATTCGACAGGTCGGGTTCGACGGTCCAGTCGACGGCCCGGATCGGACCGGGCGACACGCGCCAGACATCGGGTTCGGAGGTGTCGACCTCGACGCCGGCGGTTGCCAGCATCTCGACGGTCATGTCGATGTGCGGCGTCGACGGGACGGGCGGTCCGACGTGGCGGATGACCAGCCCTTCGTCAAACCGGGCCGCCGACAACAGCAGACCCGAGACGAACTGCGAAGACCCCGACGCGTCGATGGTGACCTCGCCACCGCGCACCCGCCCGGTGCCGTCGATGGTGAAGGGCAGGCGATCTCCCTCGATCGCCACCCCGAGCCCGCGTAGGGCGTCGAGGATCGTGGTCTGCGGCCGCACGCGGGCCTGCGGGTCGCCGTCGAAGCGCACCGGGCCGGCGGCCAGCGCGCCGAGCGGCGGCAGGAACCGCATCACCGTTCCGGCGAGACCGCAGTCGATGTCGGCGCCATGAAGCGGCCCGGGGGTCAGGGAGACGGTGGTCTCCGCAGCGGGGTCGATGCGCACCTGCACACCGAGTGCCTCCAGAGCGCCCAGCATGAGGTTGGTGTCGCGGCTGCGGAGGGTTCCGCGGACGGTCGACGGGCCGTCGGCGAGCGCGGCGAGGACCAGCGCGCGGTTGGTGATGGACTTGGAACCGGGCAGCTCGACGGTTGCGTTCAGGCCGCTCGCGCAGGTGGGCGCGTTCCAGGAACTCATGCGATCCAGTTTGTCATGCCCGGTCCTGCCGGTTTCATCACCGCCGACGCCCTCCGGCTAGCGGGTGTCCTTGCGCAGCGGGTGATCGTCGGGGATCTCCACGACGATGATCCGGCGTCCGTCGGGGTCGTCGGCATGCATCTCGATCAAGCCCCACGGTTCGGTGCGCGGTCCGCGTGTGACGCTCACCCCACGGTCGCGGAACTGCTTCTCGGTGGCCTCGGCGTCGCGCACCTGCAGCCAGAGCGCCGCGTTGCTCGACGGGTCCGGCGCGTCGGTCTTCATGTGCGAGGAGATCTCGATGAGCCCGTTACCGGCGAAGAACACGATGCCGCCGGGGTACTCGCGGTGAACCGGTAGGCCCAGCTGCTCACGGTAGAAGGCCTGCAGGCGTTCGGGGTCGGGCGAGAGCAGCAGCACCCGGCTGGACAAGACCTCCATCTATTGCCCCTCGGTGCTTCCGTCGGAGCCGCCCACCGCGTGGCCGCGGTTGTGGTCGGCGTGGCCGGCGGCCTCGTATGCCGCACGTTCACGGACCAGCCGGTCGGTCTCGCCGATCGGGGTCGAATCGCCGAAGGCGAAGGCCGACGCGTGCGGCCATTCGTGCGGCACGTCGGGGTCGACGATGCGGTCGTCGGGAGCCGATTCCTCGGGGTCGAGTCTGGAGGCCATGCGTACAACGATATGCCGATTCCGGCGAGGTCGGGGCGGTGTCCGGTCTCCGTCCCCGGCGTGTCTCGGACGCGGCGCCCCGCATGCCCTCACCAGCGCCGGATCGTGCGCCGACCGCGACCGAACCGCAAGCTCGGGTTCGTAGCGTCAGAGGTGCCCGTCGATGTCGACCCGTAGGAGGAATCATGACCGGCACCGAACATCGCACCGAACACCGCGACTTCGCCGAACCCGACGAGGTCCGCACCTTCGGCCACGGCCGGATGAGCGTGCTCAACGTCGGGGATTCCGAGATCGGTCGACTGGAGTTGCAGCCCGGCTGGCGATGGTCGGTCGACGTCAAACCGGTCGCCGGCACCGAACTCTGCGAGGCCCCGCATTTCCAGTACCACGTGGCCGGAACGCTGCACATCGTGATGGCCGACGGCACCGAGTTCGATGCCGGGCCCGGACAGATCACGTCACTGCCGTCCGGCCACGACGCGTGGGTGGTCGGCGACGAGCCGGTGGTCACCGTCGACTTCTACGGGGCGAGCAACTACGCCAAGCCTCACTGACGGTCATGCCTGACGAGGTGTTCCACACTGCTGGTCTCCACGGAGCCTCGACGCGGTCTTCTATGTCCTGGCGGGTCTGGCCCTGGTGGGCGCGGCTCTGACGCTTCTGGTTCCCGACATCTCTGGGAAGGCGCGCATGTGGGCGCCGGCGGTGTTTGGCGCGAAGATGTATCGGTGACCGTTTCCAAGACTCGACGCAGCGCGGGGGTCCTGCTGTTCCGGCGCGCTGATTCGGGCGGCGTCGAACTCCTCCTCGCTCATCCCGGCGGCCCGATCTGGGCCCGCAAGCCCGACGAGGGGTCATGGTCGATTCCGAAGGGTCTGCTCGATGCCGACGAGTCGGAGTGGGATGCGGCGCGACGCGAGTACCTCGAGGAGATCGGCAGCCCGGTGCCCGACGGCCCGCACATCGACCTCGGCGAGGTGAAACTCAAGAGCGGGAAGGTCGTGATCGGGTTCGCGGTCGAAGGCGATCTCGACGTGACGACCGTCGTCAGCAACGCCTTCGAGATGGCGTGGCCGCCGCGGTCGGGCCGCATGCAGTCGTTCCCGGAGATCGACCGCGCCGAGTGGTTCGACCCCGAGACCGCGAAGAAGAAGCTCAACCCCGCGCAGGCGGTGTTCGTCGACAGGTTGCTCGACGCCCTCCCGACCGGCGGCTGAGTAGCCGAAGTGCTTGCGAGTCGACCTTCCCGCGTGACTGATTCCTTCCCGCTCGCCGGCTGGCGCCCGCGGGAAGGAGACGATGCCGCGGGACGGAAACGATTGAGCGGGAACAGGTAGGCGGGGGTGGCCCCCGCCTCAGCCCTCCATCAGGTAGATCCGCGTCAGGTCCTTCCACAGCCGCAGGTGCGGATCGGTGGCGGGGTCGCGGCGATCGATCAGGTAGGTCGTCGCTGCACCGCGCATGCTCGTGAACAGGATCGGGTAGAGGTCGGCATACCGCGGCGACGACGTCAGGTCCGGTCCGAGGAAACCGGCGACCGCCTCGCGTACGGTCTTGCCGATCTCGCGTTCGGTCGGCAGCAGCGCGGTGCGCAGGTTCTCGTTGGTGCGGGCGGCGACCCACAGTTCCATCGATGCCACGAAGTACGGCTGATGGAACGTCGACCATCCGACGTCGGTGGCCAGCGAGATGCGGGCGATCGGGTCGTCGGGCCAATCCACGCGGCTGGGCAGCTCTTCGATTCGTGTCTTGGCCAGATGCCCGACCGCCGCCATCAGCAACGCATCACGCGACGGATAGTGGTGCAGCAGCCGCCCGCGGCTCACCCCGGCCTCATTCTGGATGGCGACGGTGCTGGCACCGGAGTAGCCGCGATCGACGAGCACGCGGATCGCCGCGTCGAGGATGCGGGTGCGTGTCACGCCGGATCGTTGCTGGACGGCGGGACGCGCGGCACCGGGGGAGGTGGTCACCTCCGGATCCTAGATCGACTGCTCACACGTCGAGGATGTGTGGGAGACCGGCTCGATAACGGTCACGGTCGATCTGCTTGAGAGGATCGAGCATCGGCAGCTCCCACAGCGGGAACAGCGTCGCGTCCTGCGCGGGACTGTCGGCCGCGGCGATGATCGCGTTGGTCACCCGCCGGCCGGATTCGTTGGCGCCCTCCATCGTGGCGAGGTCGATGTTGCTGCGGACGTGGTCGCCGCCGATGAACAGGTTCGGGATCTTCGTGTGGGCGTTCGGACGGTGCGCGTACGACCCGGCGGTGTTGACCATCAGTGGGGTCGCGTTGGCGATGGTCGGCGACCACGTGATCCCCGGATCCAGCGACCACGTCACGATGTCCGCGGAGCGCAGGATCTTCCGTCCGCCGGCGTTCATGGCCCGGCTCATCTGCGCCCACACCTCTCGGGCGATCTCCTGTTCGGTGCACTGCTTGGCAGGCTTGCCGTACAGGATCCCGGGCTTCTCCCACTCCGAGATGTCAATGGACAAGCAATCTTTCACACGACCGTCGCCGTACTTGCGGGAGAAGTCGACCTTCCACGGTGGTGCCTGGTACAGGCCGGTCAGCGCCCACGGGGTTCCAAGCGCCGCGATGTGGCCGGGCGGCAACTCCGACCGCCGGGACAGGAAGTACTGGATACCCACCATCCAGTCGTCCTGGAGTCGATGGATACCAGCGAGTGTCGGGTCGGCGGAGACCAACTGCGGTGACAGCAGCGGCTTGAGCCGGTCGATCGGCATGGCCGCTACGTACCAGTCGGATTCGACGGTCGTGCCGGTGGTCAATCGGGCGCCGGTGATGCGGCCGCGGGCGACGTCCAGCTGCGCCAGGCCCGCCCCCATCACGAAGCGGACGCCTCGACTCCGCAGATGGGCGACCCACGGGTCGATCCACGCATGGTTGGTGGGCCGGTTGAGGATTCGGTCGACGTCGCCGATCACCAGACCGGACTGGTACTGGGGTATCAGGCCGCTGGCGGCGGTGGTCAGTGCCAGGCCGATCTGCCCGATGGTGCGCGCCGACGCAGAGTCGGGTTTCGCGGCCACCAGGGCACGGGTCAGGGCGCCCACGAGGTACCGCTGATAGGCTCGCGACTTGCCCTTCGCCTTCACGAACTGCATCCAGGACTGGTTCTCCCACTGTCCGATCCGACGCTCGGTGCAGCTCGTCGCGATCACCAGTTCACGTGAGACGAAGTAGGCGAGTTCGGTCAGCGGGACGTCGACGACGAACTTCAGCCCGGTCATCATCGCGTTGCGCAGGTTCTCCAGGGTGACGATCTCCGGCGCGTGGTCGACGAGACCCAGCAGCGATGCCGGTGCCGTCGTCGGGGCGTAACCGGATTCGTCGAAAGCGATGGTCGCCGATTCGACGCTGATCAGGTGTTGGTCGCGGACGTTGCTGCGGCCCAACGGGATTCGTTCCATCATCTCCGGCACGTGCTGATAGCAGCTGGGGAAGAAGCGGAAACCGTGCTCGCCGGGCAGGGCCAGACGACCTCCGCTCGCGGTGCCGGGTACATCGTGGCTGCGGGCCTTGCCGCCGAGGTATGCGGGTTCGTAGACGGTCACCGCGAAGCCGCGCTCGACGAGCTCGTGCGCCGCGGCGAGTCCGGACATCCCGCCGCCGAAGACGGCGACGTCGCGACCACGACCACGCCCGCTGCGCGGTACCGCTCCTGCCGACGGTACGTGGGCGTGGGGGAGTGCTGTTGCGGTACCGGCGAGGACGGCCGCGGCCGCCGATCCCCGCAGAACCGTGCGGCGGGAGAAGCCCTCTCGGGCTGCCCCGCCACCGGAAGTGCTCGCCGGGAATTGCTGGTCATCCGACATTGTCCGACCCTCCATCGACCCCAGAACAGTCAGTGCTGACTCATCTGGTTGTGATGTCTACCACAGGCCGCAACGGCGTCGGACGGATTTGGGAAAACGTCTCAGTCGATCGTCCCGGTTGCCTCCGCGGGCGCCGGATCAGGATCGGAGGAACGGCGCCACCCAGTCGGGTGTCACGTCGGCGGTGATCGCCGCGGCGGTCGCCTCGTCGACGTCGACGAGCGAATAGTGCTCGGAACCGGCGGCGGTCGCGAGGATCAGCGTGCAGACCCCGGTCCGGCGCTGGAAGACCGACGACCTGCTCGCCCAGCCGATGACCCCATCGCGGTCGACGACGATCCGCTGCCGGGCGACCGTCGGGGGTGCGATGACGACCGAACGGGTGGTGAGGCGGTGGCCGAGGTGTCGGGCCCGGACGACGGCGAGGCCGATCGAACCCGCGAGCGCAAGCACCCCCACCGCGATCCAGGGGACGGGGATCGCACCGGCGGCGACCGCGATCGAGATCCCGGCGAGGATCACCAGACCCGCGAGGAAGCCCCGGTTGAGGCGTCGGATGAAGGCGACGCGGCCGTGTCCGGTCAGCCCGGCGGTGAGTTCGGAGCGTTCGTGGGTGACCAGGTCGGCCACCCGCATCGCCTCGGAGATCGGTGCCGGCGGCAGCAGCAGCGGATGCTTGGTCGCCCCGGTCGCGATCGCCTGCAGACGAGCGCCCTTCAGTGGGCGCATCAGGATCGGCTCGGTCAGATGGCTACCCCGGATGCGCTTCTCGTCGAAGCTGATTGCGTTGGTGGTCAGCAGTCCGCGTTCGGTGCGCAGCGTGCCGTCGGGATGCCGGGTGAGCCGGAAGTCCCAGTAGCTCAGGACGTATCCGACCACCGACAGGACGGAGCCGACGAGGATCACCGCCACCACGGCCACGGCGATGACGAGTGCGAGCGGGATCGACCGCACGGTGTCCAAGGCGTCGCGCGCGAGTCCGACCCCCTCGTCGAACATGCCTGCGTCGTTGGCGATCTGGACGCCGATGCCGACGACCGCCGCGGCGATCGCGAGACCGCCCATCGAGAACGGGGAGTACCGCAGCCAGGCGTTCTGGAAGCTGGTCAGCACCTCGGGTGCCGCCGACGGTGTTTCCGGAGCGAGATGCTCATCCGATGCTGCTGCGGCAGAACGGGTACCCGCCGTCGGCATCAGGTCGTCGTGCAGGGCCCGTGCTTCGGGGAGGGTGACGGCGCGGAGTTTGACCTGCGACGCCTGTTCGTCGCCGCCGGTGCCGATGGTGACCTTCTGCAGGTTCAGCACGCGGTGGACGAGGGACGCGGTGAGGTCGACGCTGCGGATGCGGTCACGCCGGGCGGTGGCGACCTTCTTGGTGATCAGCCCGCTCCGGACCCGGACGTGTTCCGCGGTCACCTGATAGAAGGTGGTCAACCACGGCACCACCGTCACCAGCGGCACGAGCACGACGGTGGCGATCAGGGTCAACAGGGGCGCGCTTCGGCCGGCGAAGACAAGTGCGATGAGGACGGGGATCAGCGAGGGGAGTGATTCGACGACGGTCACCGCCATCATCCACGGAGACTGTCGATGCCACTCGTCCGGCGCATCGATGTGCAGACCCGACGCAGGGGTGGGCGGCGGCACGACGCCGGGCTGCGGCTCAGGTTGCGTCATCGGTGAACGCCTGGGTGCGAATGGTCAGGTCGGACGCGGTTGCGCGCGCCAGTTCGGCGTCGAGGCCCTCGATGTGGATCGTGCCCGCCGACGACGCCGTGGTCACCGTGAGCTTGCCCAGCTTCAGCAGCTGCTCGAGAGGTCCGGCCTCGGTGTCGACGACCTGGATGCGCGCGATCGGGATGATCACCCGGTGCCGAACGAACCAGCCCGACTGGGCGTACACCGCATCCTCGCTGACCTCCCAGCGGTGAAAACGGTACCGCCACAACGGGACCACGGTCGTGTAGAACACGGTCAGCAGGGCCAGGGCGATCGCGGCGAGCGTTGCACCCCACCGTGCGTCGGGGACGACGACCGCGACCACGATGGCCGCGATGGTGGCCGGCACACCCAGGATCAGCGGACCGACGCGCCACAGGGTCTTGGCACGCGGATCGACCTGGTTGACCGGCTCACGCAGGGTGGGATGCAGCGGATTGTCGGGAGCGGGTGCGGATTCCATTGCGACCAGTCTAGGGCCGCCCCGCCGCCGACCGCGGCAATCGCGTGCCGCTTCTAGGTGATCGTGACGCCACCGTCGACCGCGAGGGTCTGGCCGGTGACGTAGCCGGCGGCCGCCGACGACAGCCAGATCGCGGTGGCGGCGAGCTCTTCGCCGTGGCCGGTGCGGCCCAGGACGACCCGCGGCATCTGCGAGTCGAGGTAGCCGGGCCGGTAGGTGTCGGTCATCTCGCTCTCGAAGAAGCCGGGCGCGATGGCGTTGACCCGGATGCCCTTGCGGGTGCCCCACTGCTGGGCGAGGTCCCGGGTGAGGCCGATGACGCCGGCCTTGCTCGCGGCGTAGGCCGCCTGCGGCAACCCGGCGGTGGTGATGCCGAGGATCGACGAGATGTTGACGATCGCACTTCCCGGCTGCATCACCCGGCCGCACGACTGCGCCATCCAGTAGGAACCGTTGAGGTTGACGTCGATGACGTCCCGGAACTGCTCGGGGGTCTCACGGGTGGCCGGGTAGGCGGTGCCGACGCCGGCATTGTTGATGAGGACGTCGACCTTGCCGAAGGTCTCCATCGCCGCGTCGACGACGCGCTGGCACTGTTCGGGGTCGGAGACGTCGGCGGGAACGACGAGCGCCTTGCGGCCCAGCGCTTCCACGGCGGCGGCGGTGTCGGCGAGCTTCTCCGCCCGACGCGCGGCGAGTACGACGTCGGCGCCGGCTTCGGCGAAGCCGCGGGCGAAGGAGACACCGAGTCCCGACGAAGCGCCGGTCACGATGACCACCTTGCCGGTGGTGTCGAACAGATCCATCACGGACATCGTTGTCTCCCTTGCATGTTCTCAGGTGACTACGGCGCATCGGCGCCGCGTCGTGATCGGTGGTGAGGTCAGAACCAGGACGGTTCGACGTCGAGGGTGGTGCGGTCCAGAGCGGTCAGGAGGTCGAGCTGCGGGCCGGTCTTCGGTAGTTCATACCGGAAGAAGTACTGGGCTGCAGCGCGTTTGCCGTCGTAGAAGTCGCCGGACCGGCCGTCCGCGGCGAGGAGTTGTTCGAGCCACATCCAGGCGATGACGATGTGGCCGGCGGCCTCGAGATAGAGCGTCGCGTTGGCGAGCGCGAGCTTCGGATCGCCCGACGACCAGATGTGCGCGGTCACCTTGACGAGTCGGTCGACGATCGACTGCAACGCATCGGCGTACCCGGCGGCAGCCGGCACCTCGAGCGCACGTCCGACGGTCGCACCGATGGTCTCGGCGAGCAGTGCCAAACCGGCACCGCCCCGCATGATCACCTTTCGGCCCAGCAGGTCGAGGCCGTGGATGCCGTGTGCCCCTTCGTGGATGGGGTTGAGACGGTTGTCGCGGTAGTACTGCTCGACATCGAACTCGCGGGTGTAGCCGTAGCCGCCGAGTACCTGGATCGCCAGGCTGTTGGCCTCCAGGCACCACTGCGACGGCCAGCTCTTGGCGATCGGGGTCAGCACCTCGAGCAGCAGGTCGATACGGGCGCGCTCCTCGGCGTCGGCGGCCGTCGCGGCCTGGTCGACGAGAACGCTGCAGTACAGCTCGAATGCGAGTGCGCCTTCGACGTAGGACTTCTGGGCCAGCAGCATGCGCCGGACGTCGGCGTGTTCGATGATCGGTACCGGCTTGGTCGACGGGTCCTTCTGGTCGACCGGGCGGCCCTGCGTGCGCACTTTCGCATACTCCAGAGACGCCTGGTATCCGGCGTAACCCAGTGCGGTGGCGAGGAATCCGACTCCGATACGTGCCTCGTTCATCATGTGGAACATGTAGGAGAGGCCGCGGTGCTCCTCGCCGACCAGGAATCCCACAGCGCCGGGAGCGGAGCGAGCGGGCTGAGTGTCTACAGCACCCGGCGTGGAGTCGGGGGAGAAGGTGCCGTCGCCGAAGTTGAGCAGGCAATTGGTGGTCGCGCGGTTGCCCATCTTGTGGTTGAGGCCGACCAGGGCGATGTCGTTGCGGGTGCCGTCCGGCAGGAACTTCGGGACGATGAACAGCGAGATCCCCTTGACGCCGGGACCGCTTCCGGGGGCCTTCGCGAGTACGAGGTGCACGATGTTCTCGGTGAGTTCGTGGTCCCCGGCCGAGATCCACATCTTGGTCCCGGTGATCCGATACGTGCCGTCGGCGGCCGGTTCGGCCTTGGTGGTGATGTCGGCCAGCGACGAACCGGCCTGCGGCTCGGACAGGCACATCGTCCCGGAGAAGCGGCCCTCGACGAGTGGTCGGACCCAGGTGTCGCGTTGTTCGGGGGTCGCGTACTCGGCTAGCAGGTTGGCGTTGCCGACGGTGAGGAAGTTGTAGGACGACATGGCCGCGTTCGCCGCCTGGAACCACACCGCCGACGCCTGCCGGATGACGGTCGGCAATTGCATGCCGCCGAGTTCCTCGTCGAACGAGGCGGCGATGAGACCGGCCTTGCGGAACTCGGCGAGACCCGACACCACCTCGTCGGGGAGGACGACCTTGCCGTCGTCGCCGATGTACGGCTCGTTCGCGTCGCCGATCTTGTTGGCCGGGGCGAAGCACTTCATCGCGAGGTCGGCGCTGAGTTCGAGGACGGCGTCGAAGGTGTCGCGCGAATGTGCCGCGAAGCGGTCCCGTGACGTCAGGGCTTCGACGTCGAGCCATTCGTACAGCAGGAACTCGAGATCCCGCCGGGACATGGGTGTGGCCATCGCACTTCCTCGTGATCGGACCGCCGTTGTGGTGCCCGTCTCACAGACACCCGTTCATCATGCATCTACCGATCGTCCGCTCGGTAGCCGACCCTCTTTCGAGGGCTCGCGTGGTCTCTCGTTCAGCCATCGCTGATCGGTTGTTACGAGTATCACACCTTGTCACGTTTGCTTGTAAGGGTGCGTGGTCCCGTGATGGACTACGGACGATTCACGATCGTGAATAACTTCGGTTATGGCGTGAATGCGCAGATCACGGGAACGGTGCCATTCGGCGGGGGTGGCATCGTTCCGATCTGCCGCCGCCGATCCGCCCCCCGGGCAGTCATCACATGTCGATGCCGAATTCCTTGATCTTGCGATAGATCGTCGCGCGGGAGATGCCGAGTGCGTTGGCGGCCGCGACCTTGTTCTGGCCGTTCTCCTCCAGGCTCCGCACGATCGCGTCCCGTTCGAGTGCCTCGATCCGCGTGAGGGTGTGCCGGCTCTGGGCGCGATACATCGGCGGAAGATGCTGTGCGGTGATCGTCCCCGACCGATGGTGGGTCACCACATCCCGCAGTGCCTGGCGTAGCTCCGCGACGTTCCCCGGCCACGTGTACTTGCTCAGCTGCCGCATGGCGTCCGGCGCGACGTCGAGTTCCCGTCCACGGGTCAGCTGCCGCAGGATCGTCGGGACCAGCACCTGAAGATCCTCGATGCGGTGGCGCAGCGGCGGTACCTCGATCGTGTGCGAGAAGAACGGCAGGAGGGTCGCACCAAGGGTGGGCGTCGCGTCGCCGGCGCTGAGGGTCATCCCGAGCCAGCCCGCGTGCTCTCGTCCCTGCATCACCTCGGCGACGTCGAACAGCATGTCGTCGTCGAACTCGTCGACATCGCGCAGGATGACCGCGAATCCCTCCGTGTCGATCTCGGCGGCGAAGCTGTCGAGCGCGTCGGTGTCCTGGAAGTCCCCGGCGGCGTATACGCGGATGCTGCCCCGCCGATACTGTCCTGCTGCTGCGCGGAGCACCGCCGACCGTCCCGAACCCCGTTCGCCCGAGACCACGATCCAGTGGCCGGCTCCGACATGCTGGGCGATGCGGTCGGATGCCTGCCGCCATGATGAACTGCGGCCGACGATCCCGGGCAACACCGAGGCCTTCGATGGACGTCTCTGGGGTGGGGCAGTGGCCGAATCCATCAGGTGCACATGGAAAACCGCGATGCCCCCCGTTGCGTCGGAGAACTCGGGGACCATCGCCAGTCGTAGCGAACGGCCGCTGGGCAGCGTGTTCACTCGTCGCCCCGCGGCGATGTCGACCGTCTGGTCTACTGCGAGCTCGAGCATCGACACCTGATCCTGCGGGTCGATGCTCTGGCGGAGGCGTCGGTTCATCAGCACGACGTCGGCGGCGATGGCGAGGACCATCATCTGAGGCGCGCGTCGGCAGGTTGCGAGATAGGCAGAGAGGAGCCGGGATTCGCGTTCGCTGGCGTTGGCGAGCATCTGCTGTTCGATCTGGACGGTCGCCGACTTGGCCAGGGACAGAAGCAGGGAGCCGCCCTCCTCGACCCACCCGGTGAGGTCGAGGGCGCCGACGATGCCGCCGGAGAAGGGATTTCGGATCGGCACGCCGGCACAACTGAGCCGAGTGAGGCACCCGGCATAGTGTTCGGCGCCCGAGACGAGGGTGGCCTGCCGGGTCTCGAGGGCGGTGCCGATGCCATTGGTACCGGCGTGCTCCTCGCTGTAGCTGTAACCGGGGGCGAGCGACACTGCGTCGAGTTGGCCGAGGAGTTCGTCGCTGCCGGCGGCGCGGGACAGGATCACCCCGTCCGGCGAGGTGAGGATGATGCTCACGGGTTCCGACGACAGGTCGGTGGCGAGTTGGTGCAGCACCGGTCGGGCCGCGGTCATGAGCGGACTGTCGGTGTTGGGCTCTCGCACGAACGGGAGTTCCAAGCGGTCCGTCTGGACGTTGAATGAACGCGAGCGGCGCCACGAGGTCGAGATCGCGTCTCGGACCGCGCCGGTCAGGCGGTCGTCGACGGCACCGTCGTCGTTGAGGAATCGCTCACGCGCGTGGGCGACGGGCACACGAGACTGGTCTGTGGGCTTGGGCTTCACCGGGACCGTAACTCCCTACTGTGATGTAGGTCTCATACCAGGGGCAGTCTATCGGACAGGGAATGTTCACGGGCGTGAACATGCAGGTGTGTTCTTTCGGGTCCGCACTGGTCAGCGGCGCATACGGACATGCGGAAGTGGGCCGGTCGCGATCCACGCCGAGAACAATCTGCGATCGCGACCGGCCCCCGTCGCCGCTGCAGCGACGACGTCCCCGCCGGGGTCTTCGGGGGAGGGCGGACTAGTAGATGTTGGAGGGCCGCACCATCCCTTCGGCGAGATCACCGAATCCGGGGGCCTCGATCGCTCCCGGGTGCGTCGTCAGGACCTCCTCGACGACCGCGGTCTCGGTGGTGATCAACAAGGCAGCGATCGAGGCGGCGCTCTCCAGTGCGGCCTTGGTGACCTTGGTCGGGTCGATGACGCCCTCGTCGAACATGTCGCCGTATTCGCCTGTCATGGCGTTGAATCCGTGGCCGAGGGGCAGGCCGCTCACGACCTTGACCACTTCCTCGCCGTCGAAGCCGGCGTTGGTGGCGATCCAGAACAGCGGTTCGGCCATCGACCTGCGGACGACGTCGATGCCCGCCCCTTCGTCACCACCGACGTCGCCGAGTGCGTCGAGCACCCGATGTGCCTGGGCCAGCGCGGTTCCGCCGCCGGAGACGATGCCGTCCTCGACCGCCGCCCGCGTCGCGGCCAGTGCGTCCTCGACGCGGAGCATGCGCTCCTTGAGTTCGACGCTGGTCACGCCGCCCACTCGGATGACGGCCACCCGTCCCGTGAGCCGGGCGATCCGGAGCTCGAGGCTGTCCCGGTCGGCGTCGATCCGCGCACGTGCGTGCTGCGCCTCGAGTTGCGCGACCCGCGCATCGACGAGGGTCTGATCGCCGCGCGCTCCGACGATCGTGGTGGAGTCCTCGGTGACGGTGACCCGGTCGCATTGGCCGAGATGTTCGAGGGAGACCTCGTGCAGCTCGAGGCCGGTGTCCTTGGCGATGACGTGACCGCCGAGTGCGACGGCGAGATCCTCGAGTTCGGCGACACGGCGGTGACCGAAGCCGGGTGCGCGGACCACCACCGACTGCATCGTCTTGTGCATGTTGCCGCCGACGAGCAGCTGCAGTGCGGGACCGTCCACGTCCTCAGCGAGCACGACCAGCGGACGATCGGCGCGTTTGGCCGCCTCGATGCTCGGCATGATCTCCTGCACCGAGGTGATCTTCTTGTTGGTCAGCAACACCACCGGGTTGTCCAGAACCGCCTCCATCCGTTCGGGATTGGTGACCATGTACCCCGAGATGTAGCCGTGGTCGAACTCGATGCCGTCGACGACATCCACCGACAGGCCCAGGGTGTCGCTCTCCTCGGTGGTGATCACACCGTTGCGGCCGACGTACTCGACCGCGGCGGCGATGGCCGAACCGATGACCTCGTCGTCACTCGCGGCCAGGGTCGCGATGCGTTCGAGATCGCTGCGGCCACCGAGGGCGACGGACTGTTCGGACAGGGCATCGATCACCGTGGTGATCGCCCGCTCGATACCTCGGCGCACCCGCATGGGATTGGCGCCCTGCTCGACGGCGCGTAGACCTTCGCGAACCATGGCCTGCGCCAACACGGTTGCGGTGGTGGTGCCGTCACCGACAACCCCGTTGGTCTTCATCGCCACTTCCTTGACCAGCTGTGCGCCCATGTTGGCGAACGGATCACGCAACTGGATCTCGCGGGCGATGGTCACCCCGTCGTTGGTGATGGTCGGTGGGCCGGTGAGCTTCTCGAGGACCGCGTTGCGGCCCTTCGGTCCCAATGTCACCTTGACCGCGTCGGCGAGTGCGTTCACTCCTCGCTCGAGCCGCAGTCGCGCTTCGGCGTTGTAGCGCAACTCCTTGGCCATGGTCGTCCTGCCTTTCTGTGGTGTTCTCGGCTGAAAAATCGAAGGGTCAGGGCACGAGGATCGCGCGACCGCGCACGCGGCCGGCGTCGAGATCGTCCAGTGCCTGCTGGAAATCGGCGAGGGCGTAGGTGCTGGTGTGCAGCTTCACCTTTCCCCGGGCGGCGAGGTCCATCAGCTCGCCGAGATCGTTGTAGGAACCGACCAGGTTGCCGATGAAGTTGATCTCGGTGGAGATCACGTCGATGGTGGGGACGTCGATGTTCTCGCCGTAACCGACCACGAAGAAGCTGCCGGCGCGGCGCAGCATCGCGGTGCCCTCGGCGGTCGCCCCGCCCTCGCCGACGAAGTCGAGCACGGCCTCGGCACCGTGTCCGTCCGTCAGGTCGAGGACCTGTTGCACATGTGTTCCGTCGGCGACGATGCCGATCTCGGCGCCCACCTCCTTGGCCAGTTCCACCGCATCCGGATTCCGGTCGACGACCACGATCCGGAGTGCGGAGATCGCGGCCAACACCTGGATTCCGATGTGTCCCAGACCTCCTGCGCCGATGACCACGCAGGTGTCGCCGGGCCGCGTCATCCGCGCGACCTTGGCGGCCGCGTGGTAGGCGGTGAGGCCGGCATCGGCCAGCGCCGCCACGTCGGCGGGTTCGAGGGAGTCGTCGATCTTCACGACGCTGCGTGCGGTCGTCTTGAGGAACTCCGCGTAACCGCCGTCGGTGTCGATGCCGGGGAACCGGCTGTTCTCGCAGTGGACGTCGTCGCCGAACCGGCAGGCCCGACAGAGTCCACAGGTGATCAGCGGATGCAGGATCACCTTGTCCCCGACGGCGACGTTGGTCACCGCGTCGCCGATGGCCTCGACCCAGCCGGCGTTCTCGTGGCCGATCGTGTAGGGAAGGGCGACACCGCTCTTCGCCTCCCACTGGCCCTCGAGGATGTGCAGGTCGGTGCGGCAGACGCCGGCACCGCCGATCCGGACGATGACGTCGTGCGGCCCGGTGATCTCGGGGGCCGGGACCTCGTTGAGTTGCAGCTTGTCGTGATAGCCGACGACCTGGACTGCGCGCATGGTTTACTCCTGTTCGCTTCGAGGGTGTGCGCGAAGGCTTTCGCGGAGGTTGGTGATGACGGGGCCGCTGGCCCCGTCGCATTCGTCGTCGTCGGCGTAGCGGGTGGCGAGCAGACCGCGACAGAAGTGGCTGTTGCCCTCCATCGAGATGCGAACGGACCGTGCGAATCTCAACCGCATCGGGATCTGGTCGGCCGGCAGCGCGTGCCCCTCCTCGTCGACGACGACGAGGCTGTTGGGGCAGATGCTGAGGCCCAGCTCCATCCGGCGTCGCAGGAGCGCAGCCTTGTGGTGACCGCGCGGTACATCCCGCAGCGCCAGCCGATCCACGTCGGCCACGGCGACCCGACCTGCAGCGATCTCGGCGGCCACGCATCGTTCCATCGCGGCGGTGTGCGCCTTGCGCTGGAAGGTCAGGCGCAGCTCGTCGAGGCTGTCGAGGGCCTCGACGCCGAAGGTGCCCTTGTATCCGGCACGGGCGTCGAGTCCGGCGTTGATCTTGTCGCTGTCGTGATGATCGTCCAGCAGCACCCGGACCTGCCCGATGCCGTTGACGCCCTCGAGCGCGTCGAGTGCATCCGACCCCATCAGGTAGGCGAAGTTGGGTGAACAGAACGACGTCGGGAGTCGTAGGTGGACGGTCACACCCGCCTCGTCGATCAGGATCGACCGCACGAACCTCAGTTCGGTGATCGGCTGGTCGAGTTCGGGATCGAGGACGGTGTCGAGCGCGGCGAGGACGTCGCGCTCGAGGTCCGTCGCGGCATCGGCGACATAACCGGGGGGAGGTGCGATCGCGGTCATGCCGTCACCGCATCCTTCGCGCCGGCGGCCACCTCGGCTTCCGGATCGGCCGCGCTGGTCGGCAGTCTGAGTTCCTCGGGGACCTCGATGTGCGGGTAGAGGGCGGCCGCGTTGAGGCCGAGGATCTTCTTCTTCTGTTCGACGGTGATCGGGGCGTATTCGGTCATGTCCTCCGGGATCTGGAAGTCGACGAACCGCTCGACGAGCCACTGCGGCGTCCATAGCGCGTAATCGCTGGCGAAGAGGATCTTGTCCTCACCGATCCAGTAGAGGAGTTCGCCGATGATCTGTGCGAAGTAGCGGGGACGGGTGTGGATGAACGGGATGGCCACGGCCAGCCCGCCGAACACGTTGGACTCCTGGGTGGCGATCCAGCAGAAGTCCTCGAGCCGCGGCAGACCGACGTGCTCGATGATGAAGTTCAGGTCGAGGTAGTCGGTGGCCACCTTGTCGACGTCGGCCACGTCGAAGGCGTCGCGGTCCAGCGGGCGGATCGTCGGACCCTTGTGGATGTGGACGTTCTTGATGCCGAGCTTGATGCATTCCTCGAGATAGCGACGCGACCACGCGTCGTCGAGCTTGTATCCCCGTGAGTCGCCGAACCATTCGGCGGTGTAGAGTTTGACGCCCTTGAGATTCATGTTCTCGGCGTCCTTGCGGAGCTGCTCCAGACCGGCCTCGCCGTGACGCGGATCGTAGGCGTGGTTGTAGGTGAGCAGTTTCGGGTTGTCCTCGCACAGCTTCAGCGAGTCGTCGACCTGGGCGAAACCGTTGACGTAGAAGTCCTTCAGGATCGTCGCCTGGAAGATCGCGTGGTCGGCCGGTCCCTCCTCGAACAGGTCGCGCATGAGCCGGTCGGGGCCGTAGTAGGTGTAGGTGTCGTAGTCCCAGACCTCTTCTTCCGGGCTGAGATTGCGGTGGTAGTCGTAGAAACAATCGATGAACTGCTTGCCGTGGATGTTGCGCTGGTTGGATTCACGGCCGTCCCAGAGGTGGACGTGCGCGTCGACGATGAAGTATTTGTCGCCATTCTTCTCGTACATCGATGACTCCTTGATCGTTCTCGGTGGAAGCGGGCTGCATCCGTTGGGGTGGCGGGGATCGAGAGTTGTTGTCGGCGGGGAGATGTCGTTCTCTCTGGGTACGTCTGGCGCCGGGTGTGGTCGCCGGCGGCCACGACGCAGATCGGGGGTGGGCCTCGACTCAGCTGGACGCGGTGAGATCGAACCCGATGAACTCGGCGGCGTCCTCGGGGCTCGCGAACAGGAAGGTCCGGTCGTCGAGGTGCACCATCCGTCCGTAGTGGGTGGAGCTGATCTCCTCGAAGACAGAGCCGTCGAACTCCTGGCCCAGGGCGTCGGTGAGTTCGTCGTAGTCGAACTCGAGCCGGTTGACCCCGTCGACGCGGATCATCGACGGATACTCGGTGAGTTCGACGCCTTTCTTGGCGCCCATCACGTCGGCGACCACGCGTCCGACGGGGGTGTTCATCAGGGTGACGCCGCACATGTTGGAGAACTCGGTCTGTGCGCCGAATTGCATGCTGCTCACTGGTTCAACTCCTCGGGGATGTCGACTTCGATGGATTTGAGGACGTCGCGGAACTTCTCGGTCGCCGCCTCGAGGCTCGTGGCGAAGGTGACCGACTTGTCCGCCGGCTGCGACCAGATCGGCTGCAGCCCACGCGCCGCGTCGAGACAGCGCGGCACCCACTCCGACAACCACTGCCCGAACAGTTCGCGATTGGCGGCGCCGAACTGTTCGTCGCGAGAGAGCATCTGGAACAGGGCCCGGGTGTAGTTCAGGTCGCGGTCGTAGTCGTACTCGCCGGTGCCGACGATCGTCGGGGTGATGTAGTCGCCGTTGCGAGCGGCGACCTGCATGACCAGTTCGGTGCGGAACAGTGACCCGACGAGTTGCTCGAACACGATGTTGGTGCAGAACAACAATTTCGCCCAGTCGCCGATCGCGGTCAGTCGTTCGACGGCTTCCCTCGTGGGCTGCCACTCCGGCGCGGACTGCCACACCTCTTTGTGCGCCGATCCGTCGAAGGCCTCCTCGGCCTCGGCGAGATCCAGGTTGAACAGCGCGAGGTCCTGGGCGAAGCGGAGCTTGTGCGCCGCGCTCACCGCGACCGCGTTGTTGATCATGTTGGTCGGTCCCGACCGCTGGATCGAGGTGAAGACGTGCAGCCCCATGCCACTCTCGGCATGCATCCAGGCGCCGAGGTTGCGCTCGATGAACTTGAGCCACGAGGGATTCCAGCTGTCGTACACGCGGGCCCGCTTGGCGTTCTGCAGACACAGGTCGACCTGGTGGACCACCGCCGAGTTGTTGCGGTAGATGGTCTGTTCCCACTCTTCGTTGGGGTCGAGGAAGGCGTGCCAGTTGCCGGACTTCGCCTCCGTCCACTCCTGCGGATAACCGCCGGGACCGTTGCCGAAGCCGTAGATCCAGCCCTGGGTCAGGTGACGTTCCGGGTCGGGCTGCACGTCGACGGTGACATCCTCGTAGACCGTCGCCCGCTTCTTGGCCGGCTGATAGTAGCTGTACCTGCGGCTCTTGCTGCTCGGGAATTCCTTGGCGCCGGCTTCGGCGTCGGTGAATTCGATGGTCGGGAAACTACGTTCGCGCTGTGGTGATTTCGGCGCGGTCGGTGCGGACATACCTTTCGTTCCTCCTCGTTCAGGCGACTTCTAGTCGAAAGCCGGGCTGGTGAACTTGTCGTAGAAGATCTGGTCCCGGGGGACCGAATGCTGGTCGGCGAGAGCGAGTGCCGCATCGACCATGGGTGGGGGGCCGCAGAAGTACACCTCCGTTCGGGCGAGATCTGATTCGTGTTCGGCGACGATGTCGGTGACATTGCCCTGTGCCACCTCGACCCCGTCGGGTGCGCCGTCGGCGGACTCCGACAGGCAGGCGAGGAACCGGAAGTCGGCGATCTTGTCGCCGAGCGCGGCGATCTCGTCGAGATAGAACAGATCCGCCGGGGTCCGGGCACCGTAGTAGAAGCGCACCGGCCGGTTCAGGCCGGTCTCGCTGATGTGACGCAGCAGCGAGAGCAACGGAGCCATCCCGGCTCCGCCACCGATACAGATGATCGGCAGCACATGGCCGTTGCGCAGCGTGCACGACCCGTACGGACCGTTGATCATGATCTCGTCACCGGGCGCCAGCCCCTTCTCGAGGAGGCCGGCGAAGAGACCACCCGGATACTTCTTGATCAGGAACTCCAGCTTGTCCGGGGTGGCCTGGGTGGTTGCGATCGAGAAGGAGCGCTTCTCGTCGGTACCGGGGACCGAGAGGTCCACGTACTGGCCGGGTTTGAACTCGAAGGTCTCGGGTTCGACCACGTCGAGGCGCAGTGACACGATGTCCTTGGTCACCGGTTCGATGGCGGTGACCCGGGTGCGGACGTCCTGGATCGGTGCGCCCCCGAGCAACTCCTCCTCGTCGAAGTTGAGCAGTTCGATCTCGCAGTCGCTGTAGGCGTAGGACCGGCAGAGCAGCACATAACCCTCCGCCTCCTCCGCCTCGTTGCAGGCGAAGGTGGAGTAGTCGTCCATCTGGACGTCGCCGTCGAGCATGTACGACTTACACGCCGAGCACCGGCCTTCGCGGCACCCGTGCATCAGGTGGATACCCTGCCGGAACGCGGCGTCGAGGATGGACTCGTCCTCGGTGACCTCCATCTCGATGTCGACGGGGGCGAAGTTGATGCGATGTGTGTCGGCCACGGAAACTCCTGTCTGAAAGGGGGAGATGCTGCGCTCCTCAGGGAGCTGGGGGAGGCGACGGCTTGCGGTCGTCACCGCTCCCTGAGGAGCGAGCTTGCGAGCGACCCTGCGGAGGGGCGCGCTCACCTGCGTGCCGTCAGGCCGGCACGGCCCCATTGGGATTCGCGCGATACGCCGCGATGTGCGCATCCCGCTCCGCGTCGGACATCTCGTTCAGCAACACGTTGGGACTGTTGAAGACGTTGCCGCGGACGTCGTCGAGCGTCCACATCTTCTTGGGGTCCAGGTCGAGGTGCGGCTGCGGGATGAGGGTCTTGCCGTCGTCGCGGACGTAACCCAGGTTCTCGATGATGTCGGCGAGATCCTTGCCGTGATGCAGGGTCTCCCATTCGCGGAACCCGGTGAGCCGTCCCATGTTCGGGGTGTCCCGGCCGTCGTACTGATCGCGGAAGGCGACCGCGTCGGTCCAGTGGCAGGTCTCCGAGCAGTAGGTGCGCCACTGGTCGTCGACCTTGTCGACCACCATGTCCTCACGGATCAGGCAGGGCACCATGCAGGTCCAGCAGCGGTGCGGGTACTCGTAGCCGACGTCCTCGAAGGCGATCGGCTTGTTGCGGCCCGGGTAGGCCAGGCGGTTGTAGTTCTCCCACCACTTGCCGAACTTGTTGTACCAGCCGGGGTACTTCTCCTCGAACCACTCGAAGTCCTTGTCGGTCATGGCGTCGATGCGCCAGTAGTTGACCGGCCAGCCGGTGGCGAAGAAGCGTGCCACCTCGTGGACGTAGTGCTTGTTGGTGATCCGGTTCCAGGCCTCCTCGACCAGATCGTGTGGGATGGTGAGTCCGTACTTCTCCAGCGGCAGAAGGTAACTGCGGTAGTAGTCGTCGTAGATCCACCGGCGCCACATCTCCGCGTAGCTCTCGCGGTCCTTGCGGCGGTCCTTGGTGCCGTACTCGATGAAGGTGCCGATCGCGGCGTCGACGACGCAGTGGTTGTTCCACCAGGCGTACCGCAGATCACGTTCCAGCAGAGGGCGATTGCGCTCGTCGGCGAGCGCCATCAACAGGATCGAGTAACCGTTGGAGATGTGCCGCGACTCGTCGGACTGCACCGAGTGGAAGACGGTGGGGAGCAGATAGTCGCCGTTGGCGGCGGCTTCGTCGGGCATCGCGACGAACAGCGTGTTGGTGAAGGCGGTTTCGGCGACCACGGTGAGGTAGATGTTGGCGGCGGTGATGGCGTCGCCGGTGATGAACCCCTCGCCGAACTGGCGGCCGATGGTGCCGGCGTAGTTGTTGGCGAAGGCCTTCTCGGTGATGTCGAAGCCGGCCGGGTCGATGTAGTTGTTCATGTACAGCTTCTTGAGGTTCATCTGGATCGTCGAATGACGGACCTCGTCGATCATCTGCACGGCCAGCCCGTTGTGGATCTCGGGGTTGGGGACCGCGTCGATCGCCATCGGCATCGCGCGGGCGGCCGAGATCTCGGGGAACGGGATGATCGACAGGAACAGCTTCTGCCATTCCAGCCACCGTTCCTGGACCTGCCGGAACATGTTGCCGCGGATCGCGCCGTCCATGGCGCCGTATACGCGGTTGTCCTTCTCCTCCTCCATCGGGAAGTACGACCGCATGATCTGCTTCAGCGGGTCCTTCTTGGGTGCCTTCTCGAAGGTGTAGTCGGTTCCGAATCGGGTTGCCGGGGTCGCGAAGGTGGGTTCCCAGGACAACTCGGTGATCTTCGCATGTGCTTTGGTCAAGCTCTGCCTGCTCAAAGTGCGCCTCCTCTTAGAGGGAGCCGACGGGTGTGCCGGCCCGTATGAACTGGAGCGACTTCGATACAACCGTGTGAGCCAGGTAACAAACGTCTCACTGTGAGACGACCGACCGAGTCAGGTGGTCTGCGGACGGAAAAGGAGGGTCCGCGATGCGGACCCTCCGGGAAAGTGCAGGTGAGTTGTGGTTACTCGGCCGACGCGTAGGAGCCGGACGGCGTCAGCGGATCGTTGAGACGCTGTGCGTACTGGTCGAAATAGACGCGGGCGATCAATTCGCGACGGCTCCGGACCCCGGCCTTGTCGAAGATCGACTTCAGGTGATCCTGCACCGTGTACGCCGACACGTGCAGGGTGGCGGCGATGTCCTTGGTGGCGACGTTCTGCAACACCATCTGGGTCACGTCACGCTCACGCGCGGTGAGCCCGAAGGCTTCGACGACCAGGGGGATGATCTCCGGCGGGCGCGCCTCCTCGATCGTGACGACGACCTCGCCCGGACGGCCGTCGGCCGAGGACAGCGGGGATGCGTTGATGACGAGCCACATTCCCGACCGGCCGCGGACCCGCAGACGCGGCGGTACCTGCGTCTCGCCTGCGCCGTAGCGTCGTGCGGCACCGATCAGGCCGTAGATGGGGTTGGCCGCCGCTGCACTGTTCGGTCCGGCGGCGAGGTCGTCGATGCGCTCCTGGCTGCCGGCGCTCATCTGCACGATCTCGTTGTTGCGATCGATGATCAGCACGGCGGGTCCGCTGGTGATCGAGGGGCGCTGTTCGGCGACGACCGTGCTGAGCAATCCGATCCGAACCCCGTGGGCGAGCGTCTGGGACAGCGAGCCGAGGAAGTCGATCTCGTCCTCGGTGAACGGTCGGCAGCCCGCTCCGCTGCGGAACATCGCGATCCCGGCCCACACCCGGTCCCCGTCGCGGAGCACGACGCGCGCCTCGTCGTGGAAGCAGTACTCCGGGATCATGAGTTGCGTCATGCGTTCGGACTGCTGGGTCCGGCCCCGGGTCAGGAGGTTGAGGCCGACGGCATCGCGCTTCTGCGCCACCAGTTCTCGGTAACTGGAGGGCTCGACCTGCCCGTACTCGAGGAGACCCCATTGAGGGTCCTTGTGGTCCTGACCGAGCAGGTCCCCGTACTTGCGGGCGGAGGTCAGCATCACGGTGTTGGGGTCGAAGGTGCCGATGCAGGCGGCATCGACGGGGACCGCACGGCGCAACGAATCCACGGTTTCCGCGAAGAAGTCGTCGAGGCCGAGGCCGGCGTGCGCCACGACTTCGATGTCGCGGCGCACGCGCTCGGCGGTCAGGCTCGATGTCATTCCGCAATCATGTTCCTGAGCTGCACCGATGTCTATCCCACAAAGCTGGGATCATCCACCCGGAGGACCCCGGTCGGATCATGACGGCGGCGGATCGTCTCCAGGCGTACCCGCTGCTCGGGTGTCCAGAGCTGCTCGCGTTCGGCGGCACCGAGTCCGCAGAAGTTCAGCAGCGCACCCGCCGACCACGGTGAGACGGCCCGGGTGACCGCCGTCAGATGCGATCCGACCTGGTCGCCGAGGGGGCCGGCGGGCACACCGATCGCGATGACGTTGAAGGCGCCGTGGCGTCCGGCGACCGCGTTGGGAACGCGCTGCGGCCGCGTCAGTGCACCGCCCATCAGACGGACCTCGACGATGGCCAGGGGGCTCGCGACGTGCGGTCCGGCGACCTCGAGGAGGGCGTCGACGGCCGCAGCGGGGAACTCGCGCAGGATGCTGCCGCGCTCGGCGGACGGCATCGGGCCGGGCGGGTCCATGTGAACGGCGTCGAGAGCGGCGGTCGGCAGCACGTCGATGTTCTCGAGAAGAATGGGGCCCGCCGAGCGCATCGGGGCGAGAAGCGCTGCCGCGGCGGCCGGGTCGCCGGTGTGGGTGTAGCGGACGTGCACCGCGAGCCGGCCCTGCAGCGGGGCAGGCAGGCCGGGATCCGGCGGGAGGCGCAGGATCGCGACCGAGGTACCGGCCTCCTCCGGGAGGGTCGGCGCCCACTCACGCCAGGCGTGGAGCACGTCGGCCGCCGCCGGGCCGGCGAAGAAGATGCCGCCGCCGTAGACGGTGGGGAGTTCGAAGAGATCGAACTCGATGGCGGTGACGATACCGAAGCCGTCGCGTCCACCGAGGATCGCCCAGTACAGGTCCGAACCGGCCGAGGGGTCGACCGTTCGGATGATCCCGTCCGCGGTCACCAGTTCGATCGATCGGACATGGTCTGCAGCCCAACCGAATCGGCGTCCGAGCGGGCTGAGGCCGCCGCCGAGGTGGTAGCCGACCACACCGACCGACGACGACGAGCCGGCGAGGCCGGTCAGTCCGTGGGGCGCGGTCGCCGCGGCGAGGTCACGCCAGCGGACGCCGGCACCGACGCGGGCGGTCCTGGCAACCGGGTCGACGTCGATGTCGGTCATCCGTGAGGTGGTGATGACAACGGTGCCGCGCCCCTCGATCGGGGCCCCGTGTCCGGTGGCCCGGGCGCCGACCCGAAGTCCGTTGGCCCGCGCGTATCGCACTGCGGTGGCGACGTCTTCGGCGCCGGTCGCGCCGACGACGACCTGGGCGGCAGGGATGGTCACCAGGTTGAAGCCGGTCAGTTCGGCGGTGTAACCGTCGTCGGTCGGCGTCAGGACGGGGCCCGCGACGGTGGTGACGAGCGCGTCGAGGTCGGTGAAATCGATCGGTTCGGAGGTGATGGACACAGTCTTGTTCCTTCGCGGGTCGGTGATCGGAGCGGATGGTGGCGCAGGGTCGGGTGCGGTGATCCGTACCGCGGGTCCCGATGTCTTCATGACACTCAGAGTCGCTGAGCACCTTTTGTTCCCGCCATCCCTCGAACACCGGAGATGTTGCGGCGGAACCTCTGGAACCGGTGGGCCCCCAGATATCTGGGGGTCGGCGTCGTCGGGTTCAGCCGGCCGGCCCGGCGTGATGCCGGAACTGACCGACGACGCCGAATTCACCCGGGATTCGCGGCCGTCCGCTCGCGCAGGACCGTGCCCGCCTTCTCCGCGATCCGCTTCGGGTCCACGGTGTCGAGATCGCCGGTACTCATGGCGACGTCGCCCGGGCTCGAAGAGCGTTGCAGGCCATGCACTTTCCGCGGGGTCGACGTCAGCCGCGGATCATGCGGGGTTTCCGGCCCGCACGAAGGCCCCGAGCCGATCGACCGCGAGAGCGAGATCCTCGGTCGACGCCGCATAGGACAGCCGGACAAAGCGATCGGCCCCGGCGAATCCGAAATCCTTTCCCGGCGTGAGGGCGACGTGCGCCTCGCGTAGGGCGCGGTCGCAGAACTCCGCCGAACTCAGCCCGGTCGAACTCACGTCGAGGTAGACGTAGAACGCCCCGTCGGGGACGACCGGTACGTCGAGCCCGATCCGCGCGAGTCCGTCGATGACGAGATCCCGGCGGCGTGCGAACTCGCGCCGGTTGTCCTCGGCGACGGCCAGGGACTCCGGGGTGAAGCAGGCCAGCGCGGCGTACTGGGACGGGGTGGGCGGGCAGACGTAGAAGTTCTGCGCGAGCCGCTCGATGACCCCGACCAGCTCGTCGGGCACGATGCACCAGCCCAGACGCCAGCCGGTCATGCCGAAGTACTTGGAGAAGCTGTTGATCACGACCGTCTCGGCCGTACCCGGGGTGTCGGTGGCGAGAATGCTGCGCGGTGCCCGCCCGTCCGGATCGGGGTCGGACAGACCGAGGTAGATCTCGTCGACGATGGACCAGCCGCCGCGGGCGGCGACGAGATCGGTCATCGTGACCAGCTCGTCGTAGGGCATCGAGGTGCCGGTGGGATTCGACGGGGTGGCGACGATGACACCGCGGGTGGTGTCGGTCCAGGCCCGTTCGACGTCATCGGTGGTCAACTGGAACCGCGCCTGCGCGGTGGTCTCGATCAGGTCGACCCGCGCACCGAAGGCGTGGGCGAACTGGCGGTTGCACGGGTAGGAGGGATCCCCGATGATCACCCCGTCGCCGGGATCGATGAGCGCGGCGCACGACATGAGCAGAGCGGCCGAGGCACCGGATGTGACGGCGACCCGTCGAGGGTCGACATCCGCACCGAAGTGGTGCCCGTAGAAGCCCGCGATCGCGGCCCGCAGCTCCGGGAGTCCGAGTGCACCGGTGTACGCCAGCGGCCGGCCGTCGCTGACCTCCCGGGCCGCCGTGAGAACCGCGGGCGGCGGTCCGAAATCGGGTTCGCCGATGTTGAGCTTGACCACGTGGTGGCCCTGCGCTTCCAACTCGGCCGCATTCCGCGCAAACTCCATCGCATAGAACGGGGCGATCCCTTCGGCCCGTCGGGAGATCTTCATGAGTCACATTGTGCGCGCCGCCGCGACGCGCCCCGATGCATGGGCGTGCAGGATGTGAGGATGCCCATCCCTGACTTCATCCGCGACCTGCGTGCCCATGTCGGTCACCGCGAACTCTGGCTGTCGGGTGTCAGCGTGGTCGTCCGTGACGCCGACGGCCGCCTGCTGCTCACCCGGCGCGTCGACAACGGACAGTGGGCGGTCGTGTCCGGGGTGCTCGAACCCGGGGAGGAGCCCGCCCGCGCGGCGCTGCGCGAGGTCGCCGAGGAGACCGCCGTGACCGCTGAGATCATCCGTCTGACCAGCATCGACGTCACTCCGCTGATCACCTACCCCAACGGCGACCAGACGCGCTACCTCGACGTCTGTTTCCTCGCGAGGTACGTCGACGGCGAACCGCATGCGGCCGACGACGAGAACTCCGACGTCGCCTGGTTCGCGCCCGACGAACTGCCCGACAACCTGACCGACACCTCGCGACTGCGGATCTCCAAGGCCCTGAACGGCAATCCCGAGGCCTGGTTCCAGCGCTAGGTGTAAGACCCGGGCAGGTTGTGAACGTGTAGGCGTTCGATCGGGGTGAGTCCGCCGATGCCGGTGTGGGCTCGGTGGTGATTGTAGTGGTGTAGCCAGTCGTCGTAGGTGTCCGAGCGGGCGGTCTCTGAGCTGTAGAACTCGGCGTAGGCCCATTCCGAGGCCAGGGTGCGGTTGAATCGTTCGACCTTGCCATTGGTTTGCGGACGGTAGGGACGGGTCTTCTTGTGCTGGATCTCGGCGCCGAGTGATTCTGCGAAAACCTTTGAGCGGTAACAGGCGCCGTTGTCGGTCATCACTCGTCGCACAGTGATGCCGTGCGCTTGGAAGAAGGCCTTGGCGCGGTCCCAGAACTGCGCGGCGGTCTCTTTGCGTTCGTCGGTGAGGATCTCGGAGTATGCCAGCCGGGAATGGTCATCGACGGCGTGGTGCAAGTACGCGTACCCCGGGCGGTGTTTCTTGTTGTGCCGGTTACCGATCGTGCGCCCGAGTTTGCGGTGCCCACCGCCTTCGGGGATGCGGCCGAGTTACTTGATGTCGATGTGGACCAGGTCGCCGGGAGCGTCGTGTTCGTAGCGTCGTGGCGGGGTCCGGCGTACCGGAAGTCCGGTGGCCTGGTCGAGGTGACGCAACAGCGGCATTCGATACCGGCGCAACACCGCCTCAACGGTCGATTTCGCCAGCCGCAGGTGCGCAGCGATTCGTGCAGCGCCCCAGCGACGCAGGAACCGCAACTTGATGATTCGACGTTCACGGCGCACAGGGAGCTGATGGGGTGACCGGTAGGGGCGACTGGACCGATCTGCCATGCCGGCCTCACCGGTCTGCCGGTAGCGGTCGGCCCACTTCTTGGCGGTCGCTGGGGAGCAGTTGAACCGTTCGGCGGCCCGTCGTAGAGGCCAACCCTGGTCGACGACGCACTGAGCCAGGGCCAGACGGCCACGTTCGGCGAGAAAGGCATTACGGTGGGTCATGAGGGCCTCTTGGTGATCGGCGTGTGTGTGGTAACCACATCGATACCGGAGGCCCTCACCTGTTGACCGGCACCACGCCGTTCACAACCTCCCCAAGAGTTACAGCTAGGGACGGACCTCAGGGATGTCCCTGAACTTCGCCCCATATACCGTCTGACCTGTGGCCTTTTCGCGTGTTACGGGCGGAGACTCGGGGCATGAGCACATCAACGAATTCAGGAACCACGTTCTGGAAGGTCCTCGGGATCATCGCGGTCGTCCTCATCGCGCTGGCGGTGATCGGACCGCTCCTCGAGGGTCTCTTCTGGATCGCACTCATCGGGCTGGCCCTCTACGGCGGGTACATGCTGTTCCGCTCGAAGTCCAAGGACGATCACCCGACTCCGCTGTGACGCAGCGTCGGTGAGCGATCAGAACCTCGGCAGCGGGTAGCAGGCCCACGGGGCGCAGATCTGCTCGGGGATGTCGATGTTCGGGAAACCCGGGACGGTCGGCCTGGCAGGTGCCTCCGACTCGGGTGCCGGCGCCGTCGGCCCGGCACCCGGAACGCTGACGCGGATCGGCGCCGCCGCCGTCGGGGTCATGTTGGTCAGCGGCGGGTTGGTTCCCCAGAACTGTTCCCGGGCGGAGCCCGGCGGCAGGGTGATGGTGGCGCAACCCCAGTAGATGTCGTAGGTCCCGTCGGGGATCGTCGTGGACCCCGTGAGCGTCGGCGGGGTGCCCGCGGTGGCCCTCATCGGCACGTTCTTCGACGCGCCTGGCGAGATCAGGCGCCGAGTTCTTCCGGGGTCTGGTAACCGAAAACCACGCCCGACGCGGCGGGGGAGGTATTGGCCTTGACGCCGAAGATCTCGCAGCCGATCCGCTTGTTCGCATTGTTGGAGACCTTGAGGGTGATCGTGTTGCCGGCCAACGACGGCGAGACGGTGACATCGGCCGGGGCTGCTGACGCGGACGGTGCCAGTGCGGTGGCGAGCGCCACGGCGGCGGCGAATCCCATTCCAGCGGAGAGCTTTCGGAGACGAGTGGTCCGGGGGCGAGTGGTCATGACGGTCCTTCCCTCGCGGAATTCGTGCGGCCGCGGCCGGTGATCTGCGGGTACTTCCTGAAACGAAGGGAATGCGGATCGGTGCGTGTTTCCGGATTCCACGAAATGTGCCGATGGTGTCCGCTCGGTCTCGGCGAGAATGTTCGGCGACGTCATTCTTGCAGATATCGACAATGTCGGCAGAACGGGGTCGATGCGAATCCGGGATTCTGCGCGCGTGTCGACGCGGGTCCCGAGGAGTCGGGCAGCCGGCTCGAGTTGACGATTCGCCGTGTGAAGTCCGCCGCCCACGAGGTAAGTTGGCTAACCAAGATAACTAAGTTGATTGACCTCGGACCGTACGGAGCGCCACCTTGACCGTCCTCGATGATCACCTCGATGCCCTCGCCCCGCCCCCTGCGCCGGACGCCCCGGTGGATCCTGTGCTGGGACGCCCGCTCCGGCCGGCCCCGGCGCTGCGGCCGAAGTTCAATCCGGACTGGACGCCGGCTCGTCATCGACTCCTCGACGGCTGGGTCGACGTACAGGACCGACTACCCGAGACCGAGGGCATCGTCGCCCGCGCGAAGGACCACCTCTGGGTCGGCGACCCGGAGATGGATGCGGTGGTTCAGATGTTCCGCAGGCTGCCCCCGCGAACCGGCCGGCAGATGTTCGAAGACGCCCTCGACAACGGTCTGGACACCATCGACAGTCCACCTGAGGAGCTCGTCGCGCTCTTCGATCACATCGACAATCCGCCGGCCTGGATCACCAAGGATCGTGTCGATCGTGGCGCGATCGTCGCGAACGGGGTGAGCCCGGCAGGCAAGGCGTCGCTGATCTTCCTCAACACCCTGGCCACCGTGCAGGGCGGTTCGGTGGGTGATGCGGTCGGAACCATGGGGCGCATGCAGCGCAACATGATCAACCGGTCGCTGGAGTCCGCCGAATTCTGGTTGCACCTGCCGGCTCCCGGCGCGCTGGATCGCTTCGGCACGGCGTTCAAGAACGCCGTCCGGGTGCGGCTGATGCACGCACAGGCTCGTGTCATGCTGCGCAAGAAGTGGGGCGAGGAGTGGGTCGCCCAGCATGGCGTGCCGATCTCCAACGCCGAGATGTCCGGTGGGATACCGTCGTTCGGTGTCGCCAACCTCATGTACGACATCAACTACGGTCGCCACTACGACTACCGAGACCTCGAGGATCTCAACATCTTCTGGTCGTACATCGGACACATCATGGGCATCCGTGAGGCGATGATCCCACGCACGTTCGGCGAAGCGGTTGAACTGCTGGACTACGGCTATGCGGTGATGGAGCCGCCGTCGGAGTTCTCCGAGGCGCTCAACGACGTCTCCGAGATGATGCTGAACACTCTCATGAACAAGGTGCAGATTCCGCTGATCGACCCACAGGTGAAGTCGGCGATCCATCAGACGCTGCACGGCCTGTACTTCTTCATCGGCGGGACGTTCCTCGGGCGCCGCATCACGGGTACCCCCGAGCCGACCCGGATCGGACGGATCGCACCGAAACTCATCACCGCGCAGGCGAAGCTCGCGAATCTGGACCGGCGCATCCCCGGCTACTGGAAGCGGGCCGACAAGCGTCGCGCCAACGGCGACACCTACTGGGCCGTCATGCACGACGCCTTCACCAAGCTGGCCGCCGAGCAGGACGGCGGGCGCGGTCCGACCTTCGCCCACCACGACAAGCCGGTCGAGGCCCTCGGCAAGGCCGGCTGAGAGGATCGTGCAAGACCGGTCGAGAGTCGCTGCGGCGCGAGTGCCACCCGGTTAGTCTGATTCGCGACGCAGGCCCACCGACCAGACCGGGGATCCCATGCCGACGGTGATCGCGACCATCAGTCTCAAGGGCGGGGTCGGGAAGACCACGCTCACGGCCGGCCTCGCCGATTTCCTCGCCGGCGTCTTCGGCAAGAAGGTGCTCCTCGTCGATCTCGACGCCCAGACCAACCTCACGACGATGACGATCGGGGAGGACGGCTGGGAGGCCTGTAATGCCCGCGGGCACACCGTCGCGACCCTGTTCGCCGACGTTCTCGACGGCACCCGGCG
This sequence comes from Gordonia sp. CNJ-863, assembly GCF_001942325.1. Classification (NCBI taxonomy): domain Bacteria; kingdom Bacillati; phylum Actinomycetota; class Actinomycetes; order Mycobacteriales; family Gordoniaceae; genus Gordonia; species Gordonia sp. CNJ-863. The sequence continues at coordinate 61,755 of NZ_MKKG01000066.1, read as the reverse complement.
GTTCGACCTGGAGAGCACCGTCCAACGGGACGTCTCGTCGATCGATGGGCTCGCGGGGATCGATCTCCTCCCGTCCTCGCTCGATCTGATCGACCTGCAGGAGGAGATGAGCGCGCGCCGAGTCGCCGCCGACGACCATCTCGCCGCCGTCGAGGTGCTGCGAGGCGCGTTGGCCCCGATCATGTCTCGCTACGACTACGTCCTCATCGACTGTCCGCCGAACGTCGGTCCGTTCAGCCTCAACGGATTGTTCATGGCCAGTGGATATCTCATCCCGACGATCCCGGACGTGTTGTCCACGTACGCGATTCCGCACATTCAGCGACAGGTCGCGGACTTCGGTGCCGAGATCGGCCGCACCATCGTCGAACTGGGTGTCGTCATCACCAAGTACCGGGCGTCGTCGTCGCTGCACCGCGACACCGTCCACCGGCTCCGGCGTGATCCGACGATCCAGAACATCCTGCCCGCATATCTCCACGAGGCCAACGCGATCGGCGCGGCCGCGGACCACACGCGGTGGCCGGGTCTGCACGCGAAGTACGGCTATCACGGGCACTACGAACAGTTCCGCGATCTGACGCGTGCGGTGATGATCGAGGCCGACGCGAAACTGCAGTCGATCGCCTGAGACCCACTGCGGTGCCGAAGGTCCCGAGATTCAGACATTTCTGTGCCAATGCGCAGCTCACGGGCTAGATTCTTCTCAGTCCGCCAGTCGGCGGCGTTCACGACTGCCCAGGAGTTCTCATGATGAACAAGGTGCACATCGCTTCAGTCCTCGGCGCGGCGGCACTGGCCGTCGCCGCAACCGCATGCGGCTCGGACGACTCGGGTTCCGGGAGTGCCGACGCGGAGGCCAAGGTGACCGTCGACGGCCAGGAGGTGGAACTGGCGGACAAGACCGTCGGCTGCACCGATGCCGCCGGAAAGGTGACGATCGGAATCGGTTCCGGGTCGGGCACCTCGGGCGTCGGCGTCGTGCTGTCGTCGGGGGATTCGCCGGAGGTCGAGTCGGTCGGGCTCGGTTCCGTGGACGGCGTGACGCTCGGTTATCAGAAGGGTGTGGGTGAGGGCAGCGCCGAGGTCGACAAGGACGGCTCCACCTACAAGATCACCGGCGAGGCGTCGGGGGTCGATCTCGCCAACCCGACCGAGAAGGTGACCAAGTCCTACGAGATCGAGGTGACCTGCCCCTGAATCCGACGACGCTGCAGGTCGAACGGCCCTACCGGCGGATAAGGTCTCGGCATGACCGTCGTACCGGTCTCGATGTGCACACAGATCCACGCGCGCAGGTTTGGTCCTGAGGTTCCTGGGTACTTTGAGTCCTGTAGCAAATCGCACGATCTGGACGATTCGGACGATTTACGCACGCAGGATCAACAACTACCTAGGAGGCAGACATGCTGGGAATTGGCATCATTGCGTGGATCATCATCGGTGGTCTGGCCGGCTGGATCGCCAGCAAGATCATGAAGACCGATGCGCAGCAGGGGATCATCCTCAACATCATCGTCGGTGTCGTAGGCGGTCTCCTCGGCGGCTTCTTGCTGCAGCTCTTCGGCGTCGACGTCGAGGGCGCCGGATGGATCTTCAGCTTCATCACCTGCTTGATCGGCGCTTGCGTCTTGCTGTTCCTGGTCAAGCTCGTGACCGGGCGCGGCCGGACCCGCGTCTGATCGCAGCACCCACCGCGAACCCCGCCCCGGTTTCCGACGCACCTCGCGTTCGGGCCGGGGCGGTGTCGTTCGTGGATGGGTACGTTGGAGAAGAACGAGTGACGTCGACCGCGAAAGTGAGCAACCAGTGACCCGAGTGGCCATCATCGGCGGACACGGCAAGATCGCGCTGCGCCTGGCGAAGATCCTGACCGACCGAGGCGATCAGGTGACCTCGATCATCCGAAACCCAGAACACGCGCAGGACGTCGCGGAGACCGGCGCGGTACCCGTCGTCGCCGATGTGGAGACCCTCGACACGACCGGGATCGCCACGGCGATCTCCGAACACGACGCCGTGGTCTGGTCGGCGGGCGCAGGTGGGGGTGAGCCGGCACGGACCTACGCCGTCGACCGGGACGCCGCGATCCGCTCGATGGACGCCGCGGCGAAGGTAGGAATCCACCGGTACGTCATGGTCTCCTACTTCGGTGCCGGTCCCGATCACGGCGTGCCCGAGGACAATTCGTTCCACGCGTATGCCGAGGCCAAAGCGGCCGCCGACACCTATCTGAAGTCGGGCGACCTCGACTGGACGATCCTCGGACCGAGCAAACTCACCGACGAGCCGGGGACGGGCAAGATCGCCATCGGCGGCACGCGCGGCGGTGGCGACGAGGTCAGTCGCGACAACGTGGCCGCGGTCGCCGCAGCGGTTCTCGCACGACCCGAGACGGTGCACAAGGTCATCGAGTTCAACGACGGGCCCACGCCGGTCGTCGACGCGGTCGCACAGGTCTGACGCCGTGTCCGCGCATGCGGACGCCCTGCTGACACAGTTGCGCGCGGTGGTCGGCGCGGGCAACGTGCTCACCGATCCCGAGTCCATCGAGGGTTTCCTCGTCGACTGGACCGGCCGGTACCGGGGTGAGGCGGATGCGGTGGTGCGGCCGCGTACCACCGAGGAGGTCTCCCGGGTCGTCGGCGAGTGCGCCTCCATCGGCGCCCGAATCTGCGTGCAGGGCGGGAACACCGGACTCGTGGGTGGCTCGGTGCCGCCACCACGCAACGACACCGGACGGCCGGTGATCGTGTTGTCGACGGCCCGTATGACCGACATCGACGAGGTAGACGCGGTCGGCCGCTGCGTGGGTGCCCAGGCCGGTGCCACCGTCGACGCCATCGACGGCAAGGCCGCCGAGGCCGGCTTGGCCTTCCCCGTCGACCTGGCCTCCCGCGAGTCGGCCACCGCGGGCGGGGTGGTCTCGACGAATGCCGGCGGCATCCGCATGATCCGCCGTGGCAACACCCGTTCCCAGGTCCTCGGGATCGAGGCGGTCCTCGCCGACGGCCGCGTCCTGCGCCGGTGGACCTCGCTGGTGAAAGACAATGTGGGATACGACCTCCCGGCGCTCCTCGCCGGTAGCGAGGGCACCCTTGCGGTCATCACGCGCGTGCTGTTCAAACTCGTCGTGCCGCCGTCGACTGCGACCGTCGCAGTGGCCGCGGTCGAACACGTCGAGGATGCGATCGGACTGATCGCCGCCGCGTCGTCGCGCGGCCTCACCGTCGAGGCCGCCGAACTCATGACCGAGGCCGGCATCGAACTGGTGCACGAACACGGACACCGTCGGCCGACGGCGACACCCGGGCCCTTCTATGTCCTCCTCGAGGTGTCCGGGGTCGGCGACATCGAGACGACGATGGCCGAATTGCTCGGCGACACCGGCGGACTCGTCGACGCCGTCCTCGAACCGGCGCCCGCTCGAGCACTCTGGGGCGCACGCGAGAGCCACACCGAGACGATTGCCCGGTCGAGTACGACGCCGGTCGTCAAACTCGACATCTCCGTACCCATCCGCGCATTGCCGGAGACCTTCGCCGAACTGGCCGAGGTCGGTGCGGCAAGCGACTTCCCCTGTCGCCCGATCCTTTTCGGCCACGTGGGTGACGGAAACATCCACGTGAACCTGCTCGACGTCCCAGAAGAACACGCCGAAACCGTCACCGGCCGGGTCTTCGGAGTAGTCGCGGCCAACGGCGGGTCCATCAGCGCCGAACACGGCATCGGCCGCGCCAAGACTGCCTGGACGCACCTCGGCCGGTCCGACGTCGACCTCGACACCATGCGAGCGGTCAAGGCGGCCTTCGACCCACAGGGGTTGCTGAATCCGGGTGTCATCCTCGGTACCGGCGCACGCAGCGCGGACCCGCCCGAATCCTGAGACGATGGCGAGGTGGCTGACGTGATCCCGGAGAGATTGACCGAACTGGCGCATCGTCACGGTGTGGCCACCAGCTATGTGGGCTGGGACCAAGAGACCCACGAGGTGAGTACGGAGACGCTGGTCGCCGTCCTCACCGCCCTCGACGTCCCTGCGGACTCACCCGAGGCGATCGAGGAGTCGATCCGCGCGGTCGACGAGCGGCCGTGGCGCGAGTTCGTCCCGGCGGTCACGGTGGTCACCGAGGGCGGCGGCGACACGTTCTGGATCCACGTCCCGCACGGAAACCTGGTGAAGGTGTGGATCGCCACCGAGGACGGCCGCGACGTCGCGCCGGAACAACTCGACGTGTGGGTGGACCCGCGCGAGATCGACGGCGCGCTCGTCGGGCGGGCGACCTTCGCGATCCCCGACGACCTCGAACCCGGATACCACCGGATCAAGGCCCTCGACCTCGACGACTCGACGGCGTCGAGTGCACCGCTGATCGTCACCCCGCGCCGGCTGCACACCGCAGACCGGCTGCTCGGGCGGCAGCGGTGGGGCCTGGCCGTACAGCTCTACTCGATCCGTTCGGCGGACTCGTGGGGCGTCGGCGACTTCGCCGATCTGGCGGGCATCTGCGAGGTCGCGGGTAGCGCGTACGGCGCCGATTTCGTGCAGGTCAACCCGTTGCACGCGGCGCAACCGGACCCCCCGGTCGAGGCCTCGCCGTACCTGCCGGTCACACGCCGCTTCCTCAACCCGATCTACATCCGGGTCACCGACATCCCTGAACTCGACGGATTGCCGAAGGCCCAGCGCAAGTGGTTGAACAAGCTCGCCCGCGGGTTCTTGGGCGAGAACACCGCCACCGACAAGATCCGGCGCAACAAGTCCTACCGGGCCAAGCTGGAAGCACTCGAACTGATCTACGACGTGCCGCTGAGCCCCCGGCGCAAAACCGCCCTGCGCGAGTTCCGGCAGCGGGAGGGCAAAGGCCTCAAACGATTCGCCACGTGGTGCGCACTGGCCGAGCGCTACGACGCCGACGATCCCCGCTGGCAGGACAAGTTCCTCGATCCGGCACACCTGAAGAAGAAGCGCCGGAAACTGGCGCGGCGCATCGACTTCCACATCTGGCTGCAGTGGATCTGCGACGAGCAGCTCGCCACCGCGGCACATGCCGCGAAGTCCGCGGGAATGTCCATCGGCGTGATGGCCGACCTCGCGGTGGGGGTCGGCCGGCACAGCGCCGACGCCTGGGCACTCGGCCATGTGCTCGCCTCCGGGGCGACCGTGGGCGCACCGCCGGACGGCTTCAACCAGCAGGGGCAGGGGTGGGATCAGCCGCCCTGGCATCCCCGCCGTCTGGCCGAGGCCGGTTACGAGCCCTACCGCGACATGATCCGCACCGTGCTGCGTCACGCCGGCGGCGTCCGCGTCGACCACATCCTGGGACTGTTCCGGCTGTGGTGGATCTCCGACGGCATGGGACCGGCCGGCGGCACCTACGTGCACTACGACAGCGAGGCACTGATCGGCATCCTGGCCCTTGAGGCCCAGCGCGCCGATGCGGTGGTCGTCGGCGAGGACCTCGGAGTCTTCGAGCCGACGGTGCAGGACACCTTGCGCGGGCGCGGAATCCTGGGCACGTCGATCCTGTGGTTCGAGCAGGACCGCAAGGCGGCAATCGCGCCGGAACGCTACCGCGAACTGTGCCTGACGTCGGTGACGACCCACGACCTCCCGCCGACGACGGGTTACCTGGCCGGTGACCACATCGCACTGCGGGCACGGCTGGGGCTGCTCGAGACCGGGGAGGAGGCCGAACGGGACCGCAACGAACGCGAACGCGACGCCGTCCTCGAACTCGCCTACGAGCGCGGCCTGCTGTCGCGGGACATCCCGCTGTCGGACCCGAAGGTCGTCGACGCCCTCTACGCCGTCATCGCGCACACACCGTCGGTGCTGCTGAGCGTCGCACTCGTGGACGCGGTGGGGGAGCGGCGGATTCAGAACCAGCCCGGTACGAGTGCGGAGCAGTACCCGAACTGGTGCATCCCGCTCGCCAACGCCGACGGTGAGGTGGTGCTGGTGGAGGACCTCGTCAGCAGCGTGCGCTTCCGTCAGCTGGTGAACATACTCAACGAGTACGGGGTCCCGGGCGCTGACGGTATATCGATGGTCAGTCGCCGAGGCGCCTGACGGCGATGATGGTCAGTCGCCGAGGCGCCTGACGGCGATGATGGTGAGTATCAACGCCACCAGCGCGAGAACCGCGACGCCGATGTTGAAGGCGATTCCGGCCGGCCTCAGTCCCCACTGCTGTGCGGCCACACCCTGCCCGACGATGGGCAGTGAGATCGCGACGTAGGCGACCACGAAATAGGTTGAGGTGACCTCGGCGCGTCGATCGGCCGGGCTGGCCGCGACCACCGACGCCAGCCCCTTGCTGAACGACATGCCCTGCCCCACACCGCACACCACCGCGCCACCCAGCAGAGCGGCGGTCGACGTGGCGACCAGGCCGACGATCGACAGGCAGGTGCCGCCGATCAAGATCGCGCAACCGGCGATCAGCGCGGACTCGGTGGGCATGCGCCGCACCACGATCTGCGTGACCGCCGAGGAAGCGAACAGCACGAAGACGAGGAAACCGGTGAACGCGCGGTCGTCGATGCCCAGTATCTGAGTGACGAACGAGGGCATGACGCCGGTGAACGTCCCCATGACCGCGAAGCCGGCGAACGCGGCGATCGACGCGCGGACGAACACGCCGCGTACGTCGGCCGGTACGGAGAGCCGCTGAACACCAAGACGGGCACCGGGTTTGACGTCGACCGTCTCCTGCAGTCGCCAGATGCCGGCGAAGGCGAGAGCCAAGAGGGCGAGGTCGAGGAAGAACGGGGTGTGCAGGGGATTGGGCGCATACTCGGCGATCAGGCCGGCGATGAGCGGTCCCATCCCGAGTCCGCCGATGTTGGCCGCGGTCGCGACGGCGGGCCCCCGGCCCCGCCACGACGGCGGTGCCAGTTCGATGACCGCGGTCGTCGCGGCGCCGGCGTAGATCCCCGCCGACAACCCGGACAGCACCCTGCCCACCAGCAGCTGCCAGACCGGTCCGGCGGTGAGGAAGACCACGGCGCTGGCCACTGACAGCAGGGCGCCGGCGATGAGCAGCTTGCGCCGCCCGATCACATCGGACCAGCGGCCGAAACCGATCAATGCGGCGATGACACCGACCGCGTACACCCCGAAGACGACCGTCGTCGTGGCGACACCGAAGCCGAGCTTCTCCCCGTAGAGCGAATAGAGCGGTGTCGGCAGCGTCGTCCCGAGCATGACGACGGCGAAGGCGTAGACCGCCGCCACGAAGGAGGGGGTGGTCGAACGAGGCGCGGCCGATGCCGATGCACCTCGGCCGGAACGGGATGACGGGGTGCCGGATCGATCAGTCATGAGACTGCCAAACTACCGCCGGACCGGATCGGGGCGCTCACCGGTAACAGATCCTCGTCATCTGTCCGTCATCACGGGCCGGGTGCCGTCGCGTCGCCTATCGTCCCTGCCATGCAGGCCTCTGAACCGCACATCCTCGTGACCACATCCCGGATGCCGTTCGCCGTCGACGAGATCCACAAGCTCGGGGAGACCGGGCGGGACGTCACCGCCGCGGACACCTTCCGAGCGGCGCCGGGAAGTCACTCCCGCGGCGCGCGACGCCATCTCGTGTTCCCCGCACCCACCCAGCAGACCACCGCCTTCGTCGACGCGGTGATCGATGCGATCGGCGAGCACGGCATCACCTGGCTGCTCCCGATGTTCGAGGAGGTCTTCTACCTCGCCAGACACCGCGACCGCATCTCCGCCGCACACCCCGACGTCGAGTTGTTCTTCCCCGATTTCGAGACCCTCGCCCGCGTCCACGACAAGGTCGGGTTCACCGCCCTCTGCCGCGAACTCGGACTCCCGGCCGCGGAATCGGTGACCACGACGAGCCGCGACGAGCTGCGCGAGGCCACCGAGAAGTGGCCGCACTGGTTCGCCCGGGCGGCCTTCGGTCGCGGCGGGCTCGACGTCCTCACCAACACCGGGCCGCTGGCGGGGGAATCGTCGATCGACGACGTCAGCCCGACCCCCGCCGATCCCTGGCTCGTCCAGGAGTACCTCACGGGCGCCGACCGGTGCAGCTGGAGTGTCGCCCATCACGGCGAGATCGTGCTGCACTCCTGCTACGAGCACCCCCTCGCGATCGACGACCGCGGCGGCATCGTCTTCCAATCCGTCGACTCGCCGGAATCGCTCGCCGCAGCGCAGACCATTGCGCGAGAACTGAACTGGCACGGGCAGATCAGCTTCGACTACCTCGTCACCGACGACGGCGTCCACCACATGGTCGAGTGCAATCCCCGACCGACAGCGGGGTGCACGGTCGCGAGCGCCGAGGAGTTCGACGCCGCCTTGTTCGATCCGGGTGACCTCGTCGTCGTCCCCGCGGGCCGCAAGAAGATGATCAAGGCCGCGGTACTGCGTGATGCGCTCAAGCACCCTTCTCATCTGCGCCGGAATCTCGCCGTGGCCAAGGGAGCGGGCGGCGTGTACGACCAGCCGGGCGACCACCTGCCGCTGATCTACTCGGCCCTCTCGCTGCAGCACATCCTGGCCTATCGCAAGGAACTCGGACTCGACCGGAACAAGCGCGAGGAACTGATGGCGACACAGTTCTTCGATGTGCTCTGGGACGGCACCACGATCGCCTGACCAGGTCCGATACACACGACGGCGGTGTGTGCTAAGTTACAGTAACTGTCGGTTACAGTTATTGGGGTCTCTCATGCAACCTGCACACGACGCGCCTGCCCACGACGTGCTGATCGTCGGCGCCGGCTTCGGCGGAATGGGTGCCGCGATCGCCTTCAAACGCCTGGGCATCGACGACATCGCGATCCTCGAGCGCGAGGACGACCTCGGCGGGACCTGGCATGTCAATCACTACCCGGGTCTCGCCGTCGACATCGCCTCGGTCACCTACTCGTATTCCTTCGAGCCCAACCCGAACTGGTCGCGTCTGTTCGCGCCCGGTCCCGAGCTCAAGCGCTACGCGCACCATGTCGCGGACAAGTACGACCTCAAACGGCACATGGAGTTCGGGACGACCGTCGACTCCGCCGAGTGGGACGACGACGCGCGGCGGTGGCGGGTGCGGACCGGTGACGGAACGGAGCGCACCGCCCGCTCGCTCGTCACCGCGACCGGCTTCCTCTCCCAGCCCCACGTCCCGGACTTCCCGGGGATCAAGAACTTCCAGGGGACGATCCTGCACACCGCGGCGTGGGAGGACGGCTTCGATTTCACCGGCAAGAAGGTCGCGGTCATCGGAACCGGTGCGACGGCAGTCCAGCTGATCCCGGAGGTGGCCGAGCGTGCCGATGCGCTCACCGTCTTCCAGCGGACGCCGATCTGGGTGGTGCCCAAGATCGACTTCGCGATCCCGTCCGCGGTGCAGCAGGTGTTCCGGCGAATCCCGTTGACGCAGAAAGTGGCTCGCCTGGTCAACACCTCGCTGCTGGAGCTGCTGATGGTCTCCGGCGTCCTGCATTTCAAGCAGCTCAAGCCCGGCAACAAGCTGGCGGCCCGGCTGGCCAAGGCACACCTGCGGTCCCAGGTCTCCGACCCGGAATTGCGTCGGAAGCTGACACCCGACTACGACTTCGGCTGCAAGCGGCCGACCTTCTCCAACACGTACTTCGCCAGCTTCACCAAGCCGAACGTGATCCTGCAGACCAACGGCATCGCCCGCCTCGAGGCCGACGGGATCCTGGCCGGCGACGGCACGAAGACCGAGATCGACACCCTAGTACTGGCAACGGGATTCAACCTGTGGGACGTGAACTTCCCGGCCTTCGACATCGTCGGTCGTGAGGGGCGCAACCTCGGAAAGTTCTGGCGAGAGGGCAGATTCCAGGCCTACGAGGGTGTCACCGTGCCGAAGTTCCCCAACTTCATCTCGCTCAACAGTCCGTACTCGTACAGCGGCTTGTCGTACTTCACCACGATCGAGGGGCAGATGAAGCACATCACCCGGCTCTTCGGTGAACTCCGACGCCGCGGGCAGGACACCTTCGAGGTCACCGAGCCCGCCAACGACGCCTTCCTCGACGAGGTGACCGACCGTCTGCAGTCCTCGGTCTTCTACAACGGCAACTGCGTGGGCTCGCGCAGCTACTACTTCAACCAGCACGGCGAGGCGACGCTCCTGCGTCCGGCCTCCACGCTGCGAACCCTGCGGGAGATGGACTCGTTCCCGTTGAGCGACTACGCCTTCCGCTGAGCGGCTCGAGTCAGCGGTCGGTCAGTCCCAGGTAGTCGCCGATCAGCCGGCGGATCATCGCGGTGATCTCCGCGCCTTCGGCTCGTGTGGGATCCTCGGTAGCGGTCGTGGAATGCTCGGCCCCCCACGACCTGCACGCCTGGACGATCATCGAGTCGATCAGCTGCGCGACCTCGAGCGGGCGCGGTTCGCCGTGCGCGATCAGGGCGTCGACGAGCGGTTCCTGCAATTCCCGGTGGAACCGTTGCATCGGCTCCTGCAGGACGCTCGGATCGACGATCCGGACGAGCGCACTCGCCACTGCCTGTTCCGACCCGACGATCAGCTCGACGTTCGCACAGATGTATCCCCAGATCTGCTGTCCCGGTTCGGTCTGGGCACCGACACGATCGCGGACGAACCGATCCCAACTGGGGAGGAGATCGGCCAGGACCGCGGCCACGAGTTGCTCGCTGGACGAGTAGTACTGATACACGCTCGAGCGGGCGAGGCCCACGCGCTTGCCGACCGCGGCAAGGGTCGGTGCCTCGCCGGTTTCCGCGAGGATGGCCTTCGCGCCGTCCAGGATCGCCTGCTCCTGCTTACGGCGGTGCTCGGCGACGGTGGGCGCCTCGATGCGTGGCAAACGCCCACCTCCTCAGCTCATGCGGACGCCGCAGACCCTTCGTTCAGATGTCCGTCGACCATCTCGTACACCTTGTCACAGTGTAGGAGAACGTCCTGGTCATGGGTCACCATGACCGTCGCGACGCCGTGTTCGTGGGCCTCGCGAGCGAGCAGTTCGACGATCTCGTGACTGCGCCGCCGGTCGAGGGCCGCGGTGGGCTCGTCGACGAGGAGGACATCCGGCCGGGTCATCAGCGCTCGCGCGATGCCGACGCGCTGCCGCTCACCGCCCGACAACTGATGGGGGCGGCGCTTCGCCTTGTGCGACATACCGACACCGGCGAGCAGTTCGGCCGGTGAGCGGGCCTCGGCGACGCGACCGAACGTGAGTGGCAGACGCAGCTGGTCCTCGACGGTCAGCGCGTCGAGCAGGTTGCCGCTCTGGAACACGAATCCGATGTGTTCGCGACGGATCCGGGTCAGCTCGCGCTTCGGCGCGGTTCCCAGGTCGGCGTCGCCGACGGTGACCGTCCCCGACGTCGGGGTGATGAGACCGCCCGCGACCGCGAGCAGGCTGGACTTGCCGGAACCGGACGGGCCGACGACGGCGACGAACTCGCCTGCGGCGACCTCGAGGGTCACCGCGTCGAGTGCGGTGACCACGTCTTCCCCGTCACCGTGGACGAGACTGACGTCGTTGAGTGCGAGCGCGGTCATCGGTTGCCTCCCAAGGCGGTCAGGGGGTCGACCCGGGTGATGCGGAGCACCGCGACGGCGGCGCCGATCATGCCGAACAGGATCAGCAGCCCGCCGGCCGCGGCGACCGAACCGGTCTCCAGGGCGAAGGGCATCGGGGTGGAACCGATGGCGGCACCGAGGCCGACGCCGATCCCGATGCCGATGCCGGCAGAGACGAGCAGCAGGATGAACGACTGCATCAGCGAGTCGCGCAGAAGGTAACCGGTCGAGGCGCCCATCGCGCGCATCACGGCGATCTCCTGCCTGCGCTGGATCGTCCAGACCGTGAAGAACGCGCCGACGACCAAGGCCGAGATCGCGTAGAGGAAGGCCTGGATCAGCGTGAGGGTCGAGGTCTCGGCGGTGTAACCCGGTGAAGCGCCGAAGGATTCGTCGAGAGTCAGCGAGGTGGTGTCGGCGGCGGCGTCGCCGGCGGCCAGATCGGCCGAGCTGTCGGTCTTCACCGCGACGGCGGTGATGTCGTCGTAGACGCGCGGCGGCACCGGCTCGCCGGGACGAGCGCCGGCGCGGATCTCCTGCCACGTCTTCAGCGGCACGAACGCGACGTCGACGTGTCCGAAGGTGCTCTGGCCGTCGAGGATTCCGACGACCCGCAGCTGTGTGCCGAGCGGCTCGACGGTGACCGTGTCACCGATCGAGAGTCCGTCCTCGGCGGCGGTCTCGCTGATGACGAGCTCACCGGGGGTGTTCGACAGCGACTTGCCCTCGGAGGCGGCGGGGCTGACGAAGCTGCCCGGTTCCACGCCGAAGAGGGCGAGGTCGATGTCGACGCCGGTGTTGGTACGTCCGTTGATCAGAGTGTTGCCGAAGGGTGCGGCGTCCTCGACGCCCGGCTGCTCGGCCCATGTGCCGACCGCCGACGTCGGCACCAGGGACCGGGAGAAGGCGGAGTCGGTGGCGATGTCCTTCTGGAAGGCGAAGGAGGTCACCGGCAGTTTCTTCAAACCGGAGACACCGTCGTTGACCAGACCCACCGACAGGCCGCTCAGCAGGACCATCAGGATGGCGATCAGCGCGACCACCGACCCCATCAGGGCGAATCGTCCGCGTGCGAATGAGAGTTCTCGAAGGGCAAGGAACACGTCACTGCCCTCGCATGTTTACCGACACCATGTCGGCAACGATACCGACACTGTGTCGGGAAGGTGTACTCCGTTCGGTGTGAGACCGGTCATTCGCAACACCGTGCCGCGCCGTGCGGGCGGGTTTAGCCTGAGGTACATGCGCGCTTGGGCGGTGACCGAGCCGGGGCCGATCGACACCCGACCACTACGGCTCGTCGACAAACCGGAACCGCGGCCCGGGGCCGGCGAACTGCTGGTCCGGGTTCGTGCTTGCGGTGTCTGCCGTACGGACCTCCACGTCGCCGAGGGTGATCTGCCGGTCCGCCGCGCAGAGGTGACGCCCGGACACGAGGTCGTCGGGGAGGTCGTCGAACTCGGTCGCGACACCGCCGGCTTCTCCCTCGGTGACCGCGTCGGCGTCGCCTGGCTGCACAGCACCGACGGGACCTGTGATCGCTGTGTCCGCGGTGCCGAGAACCTCTGTGCGGCATCGGTGTACACCGGATGGGACGTCGACGGCGGGTATGCCGAGCTGGTGACCGTGCCCGCGGGCTTCGCCTATCCGCTGCCGTCCGGCATCGACGACGTCTCGATCGCGCCGCTGTTGTGCGCGGGGATCATCGGCTATCGCGCGCTACGGCGGACCGGCCTGCTCGACGACCTCGGAGCCGGCTCCGATCGTCCGAAGCGGCTGGGGCTCTACGGTTTCGGTGGGAGTGCGCACCTCTGCGCACAACTGGCGATCGCCCTCGGGATCGAGGTGCACGTCCTCACACGTGGCGAGCAGTCCCGACGCCTGGCCGCCGACCTCGGTGCGGCGTCGGTCGGCGATGCCACCGATGCGCCGCCGGTGTCGCTCGACGCCGCGATCACCTTCGCCCCGGTCGGCGAGCTGGTGCCGGTGGCGATGCGCGCGCTCGATCGCGGCGGCGTCCTGTCGATCGCCGGCATCCACCTCACCGACGTACCGCCGCTCAACTACGAGCGGGAACTGTTCTACGAGAAGGAGATCCGCTCGGTCACCGCCAACACCCGCGCCGACGGCGCCGAGTTCCTGACGCTGGCCGCCCGGCACGGCGTCCGGGCGACGACGCACGAGTACCCGATGTCACAGGCCGACCGCGCGCTCGCCGAACTGGCCGCCGGACGGTTCGACGGGGCAGCGGTTCTCGTCGCCGACCTCTGAGTCAGAGCGGGTTGAGCAGCTCCGGCCCGTTGTTGGCGACGCGGTTGACCAGCGGCGCGACCCCGCGGATGTCGATCGCCTCGGCGAGCGATTCGGCCGGCGGCGCGAACAGGTCGTCCGGTGCCCGGTGATCCGGATCGAGCCAGGCATCCCAGTTGTCGTACGGCATGATCAGCGGCATCCGGTCGTGGACGTCGCGCAGTTTGCCGACCGCATCGGTGGTCAGGATCGAGCAGCTCAGCAGCGGCGGGGCGTCGTCGGAGTGCTTGTCATGCCACACCGACCACAACCCGGCCATGAACAACCGGGTGCCGTCCCGCGGGGACATGTAAAACGGGATCTTGGTGGGCTTGCCCCTGCTGTCGAGCGGGCCTTTCTTCCACTCGTACCAGCCGTCCATCGGCACCAGGCACCGCTTGGACTTCACCGACGCGCGGAACGAACTCTTCTCCGCGGCGGTCTCGGCGCGGGCGTTGAACAACAGTGGCCCCTTGCCGACCTCTTTGCTCCACGGCGGCACGAGCCCCCAGCGCATGGCGCGGATGCGCAGCAGCGGATCGTTGTCGGGATCCTCCGGCGAATGCCGTTTGACCACGGTCATCACCGTGGTCGTGGGCGCGACGTTGTAGTTGGGGCCCAGTGCGCGAGGTGCGGGGGTGTCGAGGTCGAGGGCATCGGGGTCGGCCGGTTCCTTCGCCGGCTCGGGTACCTCGTTCACCGCGTCGATCTCCGCCGCGAGCTTCGCCGGATCGGTGGTCACCGCATAGCGTCCGCACATGGTCACCATGCTGCCCTACGCCTGACCTCCGGTAGTAGATGTTCCCGCGGGAAGAGGAACCCTCACACCGCGATGTCGGCGACCACTGCTTTGGTCACCGCGACGAGGTCTGCGGGTGCCAGTGCGATCTCCAGTCCACGCCTGCCCGCGCTGCAGAGAATCCGGTCGAACTCGAGCGCCGAGGAATCGACGACCGTCGGCAGAGCGGTGCGCTGGCCGACGGGGGAGACGCCGCCGAGGACGTAGCCGGTGCTGCGGGTGACGGCCTTGGCCTCGGCCATCTGGGCCTTCGACGCCCCGAGCGCGGCGGCGGCCGCCTTCACCGACAGCTTGCGGGGAACCGGGACCACGGCGACGGCGAGACCGGGGCGGCTACCACCGGACAGTTCGACGACGAGCGTCTTGAAGACCTGTTCACCGACGATGCCGAGGGTGTCGGCGAGCTCGTCCACTGCTTCGGTGCCGAAGGACTCCGACCGCGGGTCGTGGTCATAGCGGTGGACGGTGTGCGCGATCTTCGCGCGTTCGAGGGCCGCGATCGCGGGTGTTGCCGCCATGGTCGGGGTGCCTCCTGGTGGGACGTGTCGGTGTCTGACCTGGAGAGCGTATTCGACCAGCGCTCTGTTCACCGTGACGAAAAGGGGTGCCGGTCACGTCGGGAACAAACCGCCCGGCCCGACCTGTTGTGACTGGTTGCGACACGAAGATCGCCGAGCGCATGCGAGGAGGTAGAACCGAGATGAGCACAACGGCGGTACTCGAGCCACCGGTACTCGTGGAGGCGACGCACCTCCTGGCCGGGCCGGGGTCGGTAAGCTTGACCGGCAACGTCCCAGTGACGCCTCTCATCGAAGGGATCGTAGTGGCCGAAGCCGAATCAGCCGACACCGAAGCAGCCGTTACGGAGTCCACCGCGACCGGAACCGCTGCGCACGTGTCCGCCGAGAAGGGTGCGCCCCGACGCGCCGACCCGAGCGAGTCCCCCGAGGAGCTCACCGAACGGTTCGAGCGCGACGCATTGCCGTTGCTCGACCAGATGTACGGTGCCGCCCTGCGGATGACCCGTAATCCCGCCGATGCCGAGGACCTGGTCCAGGAGACCTACATCAAGGCGTTCACCGCTTTCGCGTCGTTCCGGGAGGGCACCAACCTCAAGGCGTGGCTCTACCGGATCCTGACCAACACCTACATCAACGGCTACCGCAAGAAACAGCGCCAACCCGCGCAGTACCCGACCGACGAGATCACCGACTGGCAGCTCGCGGCGACCGCAGAGCACACCTCCCAGGGGCTGCGCTCGGCGGAGATCGAGGCCCTCGACGCCCTTCCGGACGACGAGATCAAGGCCGCGCTGCAGGAGCTTCCGGAGGATTTCCGGATGGCCGTGTACTACGCCGACGTGGAAGGCCTGCCGTACAAGGAGATCGCCGAGATCATGGACACCCCCATCGGCACCGTCATGTCCCGACTTCACCGAGGACGTCGTCAGCTGCGTGAGCTGCTGGCCGACGTCGCCCGGGAGCGTGGTTTCCACAGATCTGCCACGGCCAAGGGTGCGGAGGTGGCGCGATGAGCGACATCGATCCGGAAGTCACCCAGCTCGACTGCTCGGCCGTCATCGCCGACGTCTGGTTGCTGCTGGACAACGAATGCGACGAGAACGCCCGCATGCGGCTCCAGGGGCACCTCGACACCTGCCCGTCGTGCCTCGCCCACTACGGCATCGAGCGGCAGCTGAAGGCGCTCGTCAACCGAAAGTGCGGCGGCGACCAGGCACCTCAGGGGCTGCGTGATCGTCTGCGCGTGGAGATCCGCCGGACGGTCATCATCCAAGAGATCGCCGAGACCGACCGCTGAATCGCCCGTCACCCCCGGCGAATCCCGGGGGTGACGGCATGAAAAAGCCCGGGTGGCCATGAAGGCCGTACCCGGGCGTTTTTCTTGGTGCTCGTTCGCCGAACCCCGCCGTGAGGCGAAGATCAGGCGTTCGGACGCTTGCCGTGGTTGGCAGCGTTCTTCTTACGAGCGCGCTTCTTGCGTCCGCGCTTTCCCATGACGCATCTCCTTTTGCCGGCGGATGGGGACATCACAGTGTCTCAGGCATTCTCCCACGTGCCAAAACCCGGTCGGCCATCGCCCGGTCGAGACCGGGCCCGACCCGTCGTCGCCGGTGACCCCGTGGGCTAACTTGAGTGCATGGCTGAAGACGTGGTGGCAGAGATCGTCGCGAGTGTCCTCGAGGTCCTGGTCGCACCCGGACAGCAGATCGAGGTCGGTGACACGCTGGTGCTGCTCGAGTCGATGAAGATGGAGATCCCCGTTCTCGCAGAGGAAGCGGGCACCATCGCCGACCTCAAGGTGAAGGTGGGCGACGTCATCCAGGCCGGCGACGTCATCGCCACCTTCGAATAGCCCGCGCCGCACCCTCTCCGCGAACCCGGAGCCTTCCCATGTCGACACTTGCCGACCTGCTCGCCGAGCACACCACCCTCTCCGACGCCGCTGCGGCGCACCTGCAGCGACTCGTCGCCGAGTGGCAGTTGCTCGCCGACCTCTCCTTCGCAGATTTCCTCCTGTCGGTGCGCACGACGAGGGGGCCGTGGTCACCGTCGCGCAGTGCCGGCCCAACACCGCGTCGACCGTCTTTCCCACGGACGAGGTGGGCCGGGTCATCGACACCGCGGTGCACCCGCAGGTGCTCCGCGCCTTCGATTCCGACAAGGTCCTCCGCGACGAGGACCCGACGTGGTTCGGGGCCACCGCGATGCGGCAGGAGGCGGTCCCGGTCGGCTTCGACGGTGCGGTGATCGGTGTGCTGACCCGCGCCGTCGACCTCACCCATCCGCGGCTGCCGTCGCCCCTGGAGCTCGCCTACCAGGACTCGGCGGACGATCTGTGCCAGATGGTCGCCGACGGCACGTTCCCGCACGAGGAGGGCAATCCGCGGGGATTGTCGACGCCTCGCGCGGGTGACGGTTTCATCCGGCTCGACCGGACCGGGACGGTCACCTACACGAGCCCCAACGCGCTCTCGGCGTTCCACCGCATGGGCTGGACGGCCGAGCTCAACCACACGCGGCTCTCCGACGTGGTGAAGCAACTCGTCACCGAGCCGTTCGAGGCCGACGATGTCGCGATGATGCTCGACATCGCGGCCGGGGTGGCCGAGGTGCCGACCGGCCCGTACCGCGACATCGGCATGCGGGTGGAGGCCGACGCCCGACGCGCGACGGTCCTCATCCGGGCGGTGCCGCTCCGCCCGAAGGGTGAGGAGTCGGGGAGCGTGGTGCTCATCCGCGACGTCACCGAGGTCAAGCGGCGCGACCGCGCGTTGATCAGCAAGGACGCGACCATCCGGGAGATCCACCACCGGGTGAAGAACAATCTGCAGTCGGTGTCGGCGCTGCTGCGCCTGCAAGCCCGGCGAACCTCCAACACCGATGCCCGGGAGGCGCTGAACGAGGCCGTGCGCCGCGTCGCGTCGATCGCTCTGGTTCACGAACTGCTGTCGGGCAGCGTCGACGAGGAAGTCGATCTCGACGAGGTCGTCGACCGTCTCGTCCCGATCCTGGTCGACGTGGCGTCCAACGAGTCACGGGTGACGGTGCGTCACCGCGACCGGCTAGGGGTTCTCCCCGCCGAGCTGGCGATGCCGTTGGTGATGGTGCTCACCGAACTGATCCAGAATGCGATCGAGCACGGTTTCGACGGTTCGCCCCGATCCGACGCAGAGATCGCGGTCATCGCCGAACGCGACGTGCGCAACCTCCGTATCGCGGTGCGCGACAACGGCTCCGGACTGCCCGAGAACTTCGACCTGGCCACCTCGGATCACCTCGGACTCCAGATCGTGAAGACGCTCGTGTCGATCGAACTCGGTGGCGAGCTCGACGTCCGGCCCAACCCGGAAGGGTTGGGAACCGAAGTCGGAGTGCATATTCCGCTGCGTTCCTGAGAACGCAGTTCTTCCGTGGGGTGAGAACCGTTGCCGGACACGAAAAAACCCGGCCGTGGCCGGGTTTCTTCGAATCCGGGCGAACGCCGGCTCGGATGAGCCTAGACGCTGCTACGGGTGCGGGTACGCGCGGTACGCCGCTTCAGCGCGCGACGCTCATCCTCGCTCATGCCGCCCCAGACGCCTGCATCCTGGCCCGACTCGAGGGCCCACGAGAGGCAGTCAGCGGTGACAGGGCACCGTGCACAGACGAGCTTCGCGTCGGCGACCTGTGCGATGGCCGGACCGCTGGTTCCCACGGGGAAGAACAGCTCCGGATCCTCGTCGCGACAGATGGCCTTGTGACGCCAGTCCATTCCACTACTCCTTCAGGCGCGTTTCCGCGCACCACTCGATTAGTTGATTGCTTGCTGATTGTTTGGCTGGTAACTCTCAGTTCACGCGGCCGCACCAAATGTTTCCGCGTTGTTGCTTGTGAATACTTTCACGAATCCGGCCGAAGTCAATGGTTCTCGGTTAACACGTGGGCAACATCACGTCCCGCGCCTACCACTTCGGCCGAAGGCGCCCCCACGGGGGGTACGGACAGCGGGTTCGCCGTCCGTGTAGTAGCCTACGCGCACTCGCCGACGACTGTCGATGAGTTTCCGCAGGTCGCGCCCCTCCCAAGGTCCGAAATAGTCCGTGACGTGGAGTGACGTGTCGCGTATTCTTGCTCACATGCGTCGACGATGTTGATCCACACCACGCCGATCCGGCCATGACGGGCCGGGTCCACAACGGCGATTAACGGCCGCGGCTGTGAGCGCCGCCCTCTTCGAGGACCTGATACCGCTCTACCCGGTCTACGTGATTCTGTTCGCCGATGCCACCGTTCCCGGGGCCGGGTTGACGGCCGCCGAGATCAGCGCACTGTTCGCGATCTGGTCGCTGTCGACGGTGATCGTCGAAGTGCCGACCGGGATCCTGGCCGACCGATTCTCGCGACGCCGCCTACTGGTCGCGGGACCTCTGGTCACCGGCGCCGGCTTCGCGCTCTGGACCTACGCGCCCTCCTTCCTCTCCTTCGCCGCCGGCTTTGTGCTGTGGGCGATCGGCGGATCGCTGCGATCCGGCACGAACCAGGCGCTCGTCTACGACGAGCTCGCGCATCTCGGCAGGTCGCAGGACTACGCACGGCTCTCGGGCGCGATGCGGGCGGCGGCCGCGGTCGGGGTCATCGGCGGCACGGCCCTGGCGGTGCCACTCCTCGCGTGGGGCGGATACGCCGCCGTCGGTACCGCAAGTGTCGCGGCCTGCGTGCTCTGCGCGTTGATCTCCGCAGGACTACCGGAGACGGGCCGGATCGGAGTAGGGCGCTCCGGACCGGACGTGACGCCGGATGCCGGCACCGCCGACCTCGACGAACCGCCGGTCGGGTGGTTCGCGATCCTTCGCGGCGGGCTGCACCACCTGCGCAACCAGCCGACCGCACGCCGGCTGCTGATCCTGGTCGTCGTCCTGACCTGGGTCGCGGCGCTCGACGAGTACCTGCCGTTGCTGGTCGAGTCCTTCCTGAGCGGCACGGTGTCGGGCGTCGCGACGCCGGAGTCTGTCGCACTGCTCATGATCGTGGTCGCAGCCGGGGACATCTGCGGTTCCCTCGCGGCCCGGCGCGTCCGGGATCCCGCTGCGATCGGCCCCGCGGTGGGACTCGGCGCATCGGTGCTGATCGTGGCCGCGCTGTGGGGTCACCCGGCCGGTGTCGTCGGCGTGGCCGTCGCGTTCGGGATCTTCGGGTGGGCGCTGGTCGTCGCCGACGCCGCTCTGCAGGACCGACTGGACTCCGCGTCGCGGGCGACGGTCACGTCGATCGCGGGCGTGGGGGAGGAGGTGGTCGCGATCCTCGCCTTCGCCGGATGGGCTGCGGGATCGGTACATCTGGGGCCGGCGGCGTTGTTCGCGATCGCCGCGTCGCCCTATGCGGTGGCGGCGGGTGCGATGACGGTCAGGGCGTCGCGCCGATGGCGAAAACGTATGTCGCGGAACGCACCGATGTAGTCGCCGTCCATCTGCACGTCGATCGGGGCCTCCGCGATGAACCGGACCTCGTCGACGTCGTCGTCGCGAAAGAGGTGGTGTGCCTTGGGATCTGCCTGGGTCAGCAGCCGCGTGGCGAGCGGCAGGTTGCGCAGGACCCCGGTCGACGTCGCCACGAACACGCCGAGTCCGGTGTCGAAACCGGTGGTCGGATTGGTGCGGATCTCGCGCGGCCCGAGATAGGTCCACGGACTGGTGTTGGAGACGAAACCGAAACGGGCGCCGACGATCCGGTCGCGGCCGGGGATCTCGACGTCGAACGTCGCCGAGCTGCCGGCCTGCTTGAGGAAGCTGCTGACGGTGGTCCACAGATACCGGGCGGGCGTGGCGGCCTTGCCCGCATGCCGCTTGTCCTCCATCGCGTGCACCACGACGGCGTCCATGCCCATGCCGGTGTTGAACAGGAACCAGCGGTCGTCGGTGTGACCGAGGCCGATTCGACGGCTCTCCCCGGCGTCGAGGAGCGAGATGATCTGCTGGGTCGCGAGCAGCGGGTCGGGGTCGATGCCGAGGGTGCGCGCGAAGACGTTCGCGCTGCCGCCCGGGATGACGGCCAGACTCGGCCGGCGCCTCGCGGGATCGCTCGTCCCCGGGGGATCGAGGAGGCCGTTGGTGGCCTCGTTCACCGAGCCGTCGCCGCCGTGGACGATGACCGTGTCGAATTCCTCGGCGGCCGCACGGGCGGCGAGGTCGAAGGCATGCCCACGGTGGGTGGTCAGCTCGACGTCGAGGTCGAAGTGAGCGCTCAGTGTGTGCACGAGAGCATCGCGCCCGGCCGGACTGGTCGCGGTGGCGAAGGGGTTGACGATGAGCATGACGCGCACGACACCCGAGGATATGGGGTAGGTGGCCCAAGCGCGCAATCCGCCCTGCGTCCCGGTGCCGGGAGGGGGCCCGTGGGGTGCGCGGCCACCGCCCGACCGGCGCCGAATACCCTGGACGCGTGAGCACGGAGAAGGACCGCCCGGAGCAGGACCGGCTTGAGATCGACGTCGATCCGTCGGTGACGCCCACCCAGATCAAGGTGGCCGGCGCGGTGACCACCGTGGAAGCCTGGTCGGCGTCGCGGTGGCGGTGATCCTGGTGATCCGCGGACTCGCCGGACACGAGGAGACGGCCATCAGCGGCTACGGCACCGCCATCTGGTTCGGGATCATCGGTGGCGGCGTCCTCGTCGGCGGCGTGGCCCTGTTGGCGGGTCGGCGCTGGGGTCGATCGATCGCGATGGTCGCCCAGATCCTGCTGCTTCCGGTCGCGTACTACCTGTACACCAGCGGATGGCCGGTGTTCAGCGTGCCGTTGGCACTCGCGGCGATCGCGGGGCTGGTGATGCTGTTCAGCCCGGCCGCCGTGCGGTGGCTCGCCGGGGATCTCGAGCCCGACCACTGAGCCCTTCACCGGTCGCGGGATCGGGCATCCCGATCAGTTGACCCAGTTGTTACCGCAACCCTGACTCTTATATGTCGACGCCCGGGCGGGCGCCCGTACAGTAGGGCACATGACGCGCATCCTTGCGATTGCCAATCAGAAGGGTGGGGTCGCCAAGACCACCACGGTCGAGTCCCTCGGAGCCGCACTTGCCGACCTCGACGTGTCGGTCCTCGTCGTCGACCTCGACCCGCAGGGCTGTCTCACCTTCTCCCTCGGCCATGATCCCGATCAACTGGAGTCCTCGGTGCACGATGTGCTGCTGGGCGACGAGGAGATCGCCGACGTACTCCTCGACACCGAGGACAAGGTGACGCTGCTGCCCGCCACCATCGACCTGGCCGGTGCCGAGGCGCTGCTGCTGATGCGGCCGGGACGTGAGTACGCACTCAAGCGGGCACTCGCCGAGGTCGGGCAGGACTTCGACGTCATCATCGTCGACTGCCCGCCGTCGCTGGGCGTGCTCACGCTCAACGGTCTGACCGCGGCCGACGAGGTGATCGTCCCGCTGCAGTGCGAGACGCTCGCCCACCGTGGTGTCGGGCAGTTGCTGCGCACCGTCCGCGAGGTCCAGCAGATCACCAACCCCGACCTCACGATGCTGGGTGCGGTGGCGACGCTGTTCGACGCGCGGACCACGCACAGCCGCGACGTCCTCGCCGACGTCGCCGATCGCTACGACCTTCCGGTGCTGAACCCGCCGATCCCGCGCACGGTCCGTTTCGCCGAGGCGTCGGCTTCCGGTGCCTCGGTCATGCGGGGACGAAAGAACAAGGGCGCCACCGCATATCGCGAACTCGCGGAGAACCTGTGGAAGCACTGGGACGCGGGGGAGGACGTGCGGACCCTCGACTTCTGAGGGGACGACGTCAGGCCGGTCCGAAGGCCTCGACCGTCGTGCCGCGCTGTTCGACGACCATCTCGCCGATGACCCGCAGGCTCACCACGCCGTCCGGTGCGGTGCTGCGGGTGAGTGGGATCGACCGGATCTCACGTCCACCGGCCACGTCGCGCACGCTGATCCCGGACGCACTCGGCAGCAGGAGTTGCCCCGCCATCACCTCACCGGGGCCGAGTGTCGCCGGTACCTGGTAGATCGGTTTGAGGCTCTGCGCATCCAGCACCACCGTGGCCTTGCCGGTCCAGTAGGTGACGACGCCGTCGCCCCCGAGCGGGACGCTGTCCTTCGGAGGAATGGCGTCCCCGGCGACGGTGTTCGAGCCGGTGGCCACGCCCTCGGAGTCGAAGCGGCGGATCGACGGTCCGCTGTCACCGCCGAGCGCCGGTGGTTCGGCCGGACTCGCACCGCCGTCGTAGACGGCGATACCCGTCGACGACATCGCGATCACCACCGGCGGAGGTCCGCTGACGTCGCCGGTGATCAGCGTCGAACCGTACTGCTCGACGCGTTCGTCGTCGTCGAGGAGGGCGCCCAGCACGGTCAGCCGGTAGCCCGGGTCGTCGGCACAGCGTTCGACGACGGACAGGCGGTCGCCGGTGATGGCCGAGGAGTAGATGACGCAGTCCTTGCGCTTGGCCTCGTCCTCGGGGCGCACGGGTGCCTCCACGCGGCCGTACTCGATGCCGCGGACCAGGTTCGAACCCCACGTCTCCAGTCGCCCGGAGCCCTGGGCGACCACGTATCCGTAGTCGCTGACCAGCCGGAGCTCGTCGTCGGCGTCACTGGTCCGGGAGCCCTTGCGGGCACCGGTCTTCGCGTCGAGAGCGGTGACCTCCGAGCAGCCCCGCGAGTTGCGGTAGACCGCGAGCGCGAGGTCGGTGCTGGCGGTCCAGGCGGTGTCGACGACGCAGAGGTCGAGGTCCCGGCGATAGGACCACAGTTCGTCCCCCGAAGCGGGGTCGCGTCCGACGACGGTGCCGCCGTCGCCGGTCACCACCACCGAATCGGCGATCGCCGGGACGACGGTGGCGTCGGAGGCGGCCTGCCAGCGCGGCGCGAACGCGTCCGGAACCGCCGCGGGCTGTTCGACCTCGGGTGGGGTGGACTGCGCCTGAACGCTGGTCGTCCCGCGGACGGGGCTCACCAGCCAGGCGATCAGCCCGGCAACGGCGACGAGCACGATGATGGTCGCGGTGATCGCGAGATCGATCGGCCGGCGCCGCTCCGGTTTGACGCGTGCCACGCGTGGACTCGTGGTGGGTTACTCGGCTGCGGCCGGTGCGGACTGTGCGGCGACCGGGGTCGCGTCGGAGCCTGCACCCGAACCCTCGCCCGCCGTCGCGCGGTTGGCGCCGCCCCGACGGCGACGGCGACGACGCGGCTTCGAGGTTCCCTCGGCGGTGTCGTCCCCGGAGGTCTTCGCCTCGGCGTCGTCGGTGGTGCTCGTGGTGGTCTCGCTCGTGGTGGTCTCGCTCTTGGTCGTCTCGGCGCTTGCGGCATCGTCGCCCTGGCCGCCGCGGGTACGACGACGGGTGCGGGTGGAACGCTTACGCGGCTCCCGATCCTCGCGCGTCTCGCGGGTCTCGTTCGGGTCGCGCGCCGGCTTGGCGGCCACGATCCGGCCGGTGACCGAGTCCGGGATGGACATCTCCTCGTGCAGGTGCTCGGAGGTGGAATAGGTCTCCGCGGGCTCGGGGATGCCGAGTCCGAGGGCCTTGTCGATGAGCTCCCAGCGGTGCAGCTCGTCCCAGTCCACGAGGGTCACCGCGATCCCGGTGCGGCCCGCGCGGCCGGTACGGCCGATCCGGTGGACGTATGTCTTGTCGTCCTCGGGGCACTGGTAGTTGATCACATGGGTCACGTCGTCGATGTCGATGCCGCGGGCGGCGACGTCGGTGGCGACGAGGACGTCGATGGTGCCGTTCCGGAACCGGCCGAGGGCCTTCTCACGGGCGATCTGACCGAGGTCGCCGTGCACGGCGCCCACCTTGAATCCGCGCTCGGCGAGGTCGTCGGCGACCTTCTGGGCGGTGCGCTTGGTACGCGTGAAGATCATCGTCGCGCCGCGACCGTCGGCCTGCAGGATGCGGGCCACGAGTTCGGCCTTGTCCAGCGCGTGAGCACGGTAGGCGTACTGCTTCGTGCGGTCGTGCACGGCGGAGTCGTTGGCGTTCTCGGCCCGGATGTGCGTCGGCCGATGCAGGAAGGTGCGGGCCAGGGTGACGATCGGGCCGGGCATGGTCGCCGAGAAGAGCATCGTCTGACGCGGCGTCGGCAGCGCGGACATGATCCGCTCGATGTCCGGCAGGAAGCCGAGGTCGAGCATCTCGTCGGCCTCGTCGAGGACGAGGATCGAGACCTTGCCGAGCACGAGGTGTCCCTGCTGGGCGAGGTCGAGGAGGCGGCCCGGGGTGCCCACAACGACGTCGACGCCGGACTGCAGTTCGGCGATCTGCGCCTCGTAGGGGCGGCCGCCGTAGATCGAGGTGATCTTCAGCATGCGGTTGGTGACAGTGTCCTTCGGCCCGCTCGCTCCGCTCCCGGCGCCGGGGGCAAGGGTGACGTCGGTCTTGCGGGCGGCGATCTCGAGGTCGCTGGTGACCTGCACGCAGAGTTCGCGGGTGGGCACGATGATCAGCGCGCGAGGGGTGTTGTCGAGGGGGCGGACACCCGTTGCCTCGGCGTTGGCGAGGCGATGGAGCAGCGGGATGCCGAAGCCGTAGGTCTTGCCCATGCCGGTACGGGCCTGACCGATGAGGTCGTCCCCGCCCATGGCGAGGGGGAGGGTCAGTTCCTGGATGGCGAACGTCTGGGTCTTGCCGTCGTCGGCGAGTGCCGAGACGATGCGCTCGTCCACGCCGAGTTCGGCGAAGGTGGGGGCGGTGTGGGTTTCGTCGACGATGGTCGTCTGCACGGCCGAATCGCTCATATGCGTGTGTTGCCTTTCTGGCCAGTCTCTTGCGCGCGTGTGATTCCTGCGCGCACGAGGAAAAAGCTCGAAAGTGCGCGCGCAAATGTCGTGGTGGCACCGGGGATTCGACCGAGGTGTCGTGAGACGGACTCTTCGATCCGGCGAGGAACTCGCTGTCTCGATCCCGCGAGGAGATCGCGAGGGGGCGTCGTCACATCCAATCGGCCGCATCCACACGCTCGCGCCGGCGAGCACGCGATGATCACGCAGCTCAGCGGGCAGGCGCCGGGGGGTCCCGTCGGAGTGCACCGAAGTCGAGTGTACTTGGTGCTTCCGGAGAGGCCGCTACCATCACCTCATGGCGCCTGTACCCGACCCCTCCGACATCACCCCGGTAGCTGCGATCGAGACCCAGGACCGCGTGGTCGGGAAGCTGTTCGCGGTGCTGCTGGCCGGCGAGTTCGCCGCCTTCCATCGGCTCATCGAGGAGTCGGCGATGGCTCCCGACGTGCCCAGCAAGATCGCGATCGCGCGGATGGCCGCCTCCGAGGTCGGCCACTTCGACCGCCTCGCCGAGCGGGTCGAGACGATGACGGGCCTCACCGCCGCCGAGGCGGTGGAACGGTACCGGTCGGTCTTCGACCAGTACCACCGGGCCACCACCCCGAAGACCTGGTACGAGGCGCTGGTCAAGGCCTACGTCGGTGACGGTCTGGCCTCCGATTTCTACGTCGAGCTGTCCGACATGCTCCCGCCCGACTCGCGCACCGTGATGGCCGAGGTGATGGCGGAGACCGCCAACTCGGCGTTCGCCCGCGAGCAGGTCCGGGCGGCCGTCGAGGCCGATCCGTCGATCAAGTCCGCGCTGGTCCTGTGGGGGCGCCGTCTGCTGGGCGAGGCCATCACCCATGCGCAGTGGGTGCTCGCGGCCGAGGAGGAGGTCACCGATCTGCTGTTCTCCGGGGGCTCCTCGCTGTCGGGGGTCGCCCACTTCTTCGACGCGGTCGCGGCCAAACACGGCGAGCGCATGGCCGATCTCGGTCTCGGCTGACCAATCCGCTCGTTCCCTTGCTTTTTCGCTGTCAGCGGAGCGGCTGTCCGGTCCCGTGACCGCTGGACTAGCCTTGTGCGGCAAGCGTTGTTGACACCGGAGGAGGGCGGCACATGGCCGTGGAAGTGAAGATCGGCATCACCGACAGCCCGCGTGAGCTGACCGTCGCGACGTCGCTGACCAGCGACAAGGCCTATGCCGAGGTCGAGGCGGCACTCGGCGGCAAGCAGCAGTTGCTGGCCCTGGTGGACGAGAAGGGCGCCCGTTACCTGATCCCGGTCACCAAGATCGCCTACGTCGAGGTCGGGGCGTCGGAGAACCGTCGCGTCGGGTTCGGTTCCTGAGGCGGGACACAGACCAACGAACAAGGGTCCGGTGCGCACCTCGCGATCACTCGCGAAGGTCGCACCGGACCCTTGTCGTCGGTCTGGGTCTGTCGTCTGAGTTCAGGACTGACCGTAGTCGGTGTCCTCCGCCGGGGTCTCCGCGTCGGTCTGCGGTGCGGCCTGGCGCGGGAAGTGGGACAGACCGCCCCAGAGCAACGCGACGGTGGTGTCGACGGCCGTCTGCTTGTCCACGGGACGCTTGGCCTCGAGCCAGTAGCGCGCGTTGACCTGGCTGGCCCCGACGAGCCCGGAGGCGAGCATGCGGGAGCGGTACGGATCGAGACCGGAATCGTGCATGACCAGGCCGTACACTGCGTCCACGCAGGCCTCGGTGGCGCCTTCGACGCGGCGGATGACCGCGGGGTCGGAGGCATCGGAGGAGAAGATCAGCCGGTAGCCGGAGTTGTCCTGGTCGATGAAGTCGAAGAAGGCCTCGACGGCGGCACGGACGCGCTTCCGGTTGTCGGTGGTGGTGCGCAGGGCGGTGTTCACGTCGCTGACCAGCTTCTCGGCATGCGAGTCGACGACCGCGATGTAGAGGTCCAGCTTCGACGGGAAATGCTGATACAGGACGGGTTTGCTCACTCCCGCGTGCACGGCGATCTCGTCCATCCCCGCGGCGTGGTAGCCGCGTTCGACGAAGATCTCACTGGCCGCATCGAGCAACTGCATGCGCCGTGCGCTGCGAGGCAGGCGCGTACTGCGTCCGGGAACCGAGGACGCGTTGGTTGCGGTCGACATGGCGAAGATCGTACTCGGGAGACCTTCCTGCGCAGTATCTGCGGTCCGCTGTGAGAAAGTTGTCCCGTGAGCCGCGCAGAGGATGGTGGCACCGGCCTTGATCAGGGACCGGTGCGCACCAAGGATGTCGGCCCGAGATCGTCGGGACGCCCCAAGCCGGACCAGCCGCTTCGGGCGCGCTGGGACCCGACCGATGACAGCGGCCGTCCCCGCGTCGACCGCGAGGCACAGCCCGAGTACAAGAAGCAGTCGTCGCTCGGCCGCTTCGTCTCGACGTACGGCTGGCGCGCCTACGCCATCCCGGTCCTCACGGTTCTCACGATCGCGCTGATCGTGGTGACCATCCAGGACGGGCGCGGTTCCGATCTGGCCCCGACCGCCGCGGTCAACCCGGACTCGGCTGCCCGCAACACCGACATCAACACCGAGACCCGCCCGATCGGTGCGCCGACCGGCGACATCCAGGCCGCCGCGCTGCCGGCCGGCACCCTTCCGCAGGGCGGACCGTTCACCACGCAGGGCCGCCAGACCTTCCGGGTGCTGCGCGGCGCGGGACCGAAGGTCGGCACCGGAGGCCAGGAGTACACCTACACCGTCGAGGTGGAGAACGGCCTGAACCCGCAGGACTACGGCGGCGACCCGACCTTCGCGAAGATGGTCGACATGACGCTGGCCAATCCGCGCAGCTGGATCGGCGACGGGCGCGTGAGCTTCCGGCGCATCGACCGCGGGGAACCGGACCTGCGCATCACCCTGGTCTCCACCGGCACGACCCGCGAACTGTGCGGGTACCAGATCAGGCTGGAGACCTCGTGCTACTACCCGCCGCAGGAGCGCGTGACCCTCAACGAGGCCCGCTGGGTCCGCGGGGCGCTGTCCTATCAGGGTGACGACATCGCCTACCGGCAGTACCTCGTCAACCACGAGGTCGGCCACGGACTCGGCTACGCATCGCATGAGCCGTGCCGCGAGGACGGGGCGCTCGCGCCGGTGATGATGCAGCAGTCCTTCGGCACCGACAACTCCGAGATCATGGCTCTCGACCCGGACATGAAGGCCAACCGCTCGCTCGTCTGCCGCCCGAATCCCTGGCCGTTCCCCAAGCGCTGACCCCGGGAATGAGCGGACCCTTCCGGTGGTTGTGCCAAGAGTCCGTGTACTCGCCGAATACTGGAGGCGTTCGTGTCGTCGCAAGGGTCGCTCACCGGGTCGCTGCCACCGCTCGTGGAGCCGGCAGCCGAACTGAGCAACGAAGAGGTGGCCCGCTACAGCCGCCACCTGATCATCCCGGATGTCGGGATGGACGGGCAGAAGCGCCTGAAGAACGCGAAGGTGCTCGTGATCGGCGCGGGCGGACTCGGTTCGCCGACGCTGCTGTACCTCGCCGCGGCGGGTATCGGCACCATCGGCATCGTGGAATTCGACATCGTCGACGAGTCCAACCTGCAGCGCCAGGTCATCCACGGACAGTCCGACATCGGGCGCCCGAAGGCCGAGAGCGCGCGGGACTCGATCCTCGAGATCAATCCCTACGTCACCGTGAACATCCACGATCAGCGACTCGAACCCGAGGGCGCGATCGAGCTGTTCTCGCAGTACGACCTCATCCTCGACGGCACCGACAACTTCGCGACCCGCTACCTGGTCAACGACGCCGCGGTGCTCGCGCACAAGCCCTACGTCTGGGGATCGATCTACCGTTTCGAGGGTCAGGCGTCGGTGTTCTGGGAAGACGCCCCCGACGGTCGCGGCATCAACTACCGCGACCTCTACCCGCAGGCCCCGCCGCCCGGGATGGTGCCGTCGTGCGCCGAGGGCGGTGTCCTCGGCATCTTGTGCGCCTCGATCGGATCGATCATGGGTACCGAGGCCATCAAGCTCATCTGCGGCATCGGCGAGCCGCTGCTCGGCCGCCTCATGGTCTACGACGCCCTCGACATGACCTACCGGACCATCAAGATCCGCAAGGACCCGGAAGGCGAGCGCATCGCCGGCCTCATCGACTATGACGACTTCTGCGGTGTGGTCTCCAGCGAGGCCTCCGACGCCGCGGCCGGGTCGACGCTCACCGCCGCCGAACTCAAGCAGAGGATCGACGCGGGGGAGAAGCTCGCGATCATCGACGTACGTGAACCGGTCGAGTGGGACATCGTCCGGATCGAGGGCGCGACCCTGATCCCGAAGGGCGAGATCCTCTCCGGCGAGGGCCTGGCGAAGGTTCCGCAGGATCGCCCTACGGTCCTCTACTGCAAGACCGGCATCCGGTCGGCCGAGGCACTCGCCGCACTCAAGCGGGCCGGTTTCGCCGACGCCACGCACCTGCAGGGCGGGGTGACCGCCTGGGCCAACCAGGTCGACAAGACGTTGCCGGTCTACTGACCGCCGTTCCCACCGCGTGCCTTCTCGAATCGGTCACCTGCGCTCGGTAATCTGGCCTGGTGAATACCGTCGAGCCGCCCGAACACGTGTTGAACACGTTCGGGCTCACCTCCCATCCGCCCGTCGCCATGGGCGAATCATGGATCGGTGGCTGGCGCGTCGGTGAGGTCGTGCTGTCGCTCGTGCCCGACCACGCGCGCGCCGCCTGGTCGGCCGCCGTCCGCGAGACGCTCTACGTCGAGGGCATGCGGATCGCACGCCCGTTCCGCGCCACAGACGGCCGCTACGTCGTCTCGGGTTGGCGTGCCGACACCTACATCGCCGGAACACCCGAGCCGCGCCACGACGAAGTGGTCCTCGTCGCCGACCGCCTGCACGAGGCGACCGCAACCCTCGAACGTCCGCGCTTCCTGCTGCAGCCGCCCGCGCCGCCGCACACCGACGTCGACGTCTTCACCGCCGCCGACCGCGCCGCGTGGGAGGAGGTCCCGTTGCGCTCGGCCCGTGCCGCGGGCATGGCCGAGCCGACCGCACCCGACGGGGTGCAGAGCGTCGAGATGCTGAGAACCCTTGCGAAGCTTCGCAAGCCGGTCGACCTGCCGTCCCAGGTCGTGCACGGCGACCTGTTCGGCACCGTGCTCTTCGCCGGTGCCGCGGCGCCCGGCATCACCGACATCGTCCCGTACTGGCGACCTGCTCCGTGGGCGGCCGCGGTCGCGGTGGTCGACGCCCTCGCCTGGGGCGGCGCCGACACCGAACTCATCCAGCGGTGGTCCGATCAGCCGGAGTGGCCGCAGATGATGCTGCGGGCGACGATGTTCCGTCTGGCCGTCCACGCGC
This sequence comes from Gordonia sp. CNJ-863, assembly GCF_001942325.1. Classification (NCBI taxonomy): domain Bacteria; kingdom Bacillati; phylum Actinomycetota; class Actinomycetes; order Mycobacteriales; family Gordoniaceae; genus Gordonia; species Gordonia sp. CNJ-863. The sequence continues at coordinate 30,492 of NZ_MKKG01000066.1, read as the reverse complement.
TGCACCCGCGCTCGACCGCCGGCGCACTGCCCGGGTTGCAGCGGGTCGTCGAGCTGGTACGTTTGCTCGTATAACCGCAGCTCACAGCCCCGATCTGAGTTTGTCGGAGTTCTCACAGGGCCCTTGGGGTGAAGTGAGAACAACGTGACGGTCCGGTCACCTCGCGGAAAATCCGCGCAACACGCCCCCGGGATGCTTGGTCTCAGTCGCACGACACAGGTGTCGGCGTCCGATATGACAGTTCGCTGTCGTGTCGAGAAGACAGCCCGCACTGCTCGTGCAGTGACCACCAAGCATCGGAAGACGGGGACGAATGGCCTTCGCAGACCTCAGAACACAGCTCAAGCGTGACCACACGATCACCGACTGGGACCCGGAGGATCGCGTCGCCTGGGAGAACGGCAACGCCGCGATCGCCAAGCGCAACCTCGTCTGGTCGGTGATCTGCGAACACGTCGGCTTCTCCATCTGGTCGCTGTTCTCGGTGATGGCCCTGTTCATGGGTCCCGAGTACGGCATCAGCATGGATCAGAAGTTCGTCATCGCCGCGACCGCGACCCTCGTCGGCTCGTGCCTGCGCATTCCCTACACCCAGGCCACCGCGAAGTTCGGTGGACGCAACTGGGCCATCTTCTCCGCCATCGTGCTCCTCATCCCGACGGGCCTGACGATGATGCTGATGATGAACCCGGGCGAGTTCGGGTTCGGCTGGTTCCTCGCGGTCGCGGCCATCACCGGCTTCGGCGGCGGCAACTTCGCCTCCTCGATGACCAACATCAACGCCTTCTACCCGCAGCGACTCAAGGGCTGGGCGCTGGGCCTCAACGCCGGCGGCGGCAACATCGGCGTCCCGGTCGTCCAGGTCATCGGACTGCTGGTCATCTGGCTCTTCGCCGACCAGCCCGAGATCGTCTGCGCGATCTACCTGGTGGCACTTGCGGTCGCGGGCATCGGCGCGGCGATCTACATGGACAACCTCGACCATCAGACCGCCAGCGGCAAGGCGATGATCGACTGCCTCCGCTACCGCGACACCTGGCTCATCTGCCTGCTCTACATCGGCACCTTCGGCTCGTTCATCGGTTTCGGTTTCGCGTTCAGCCAGGTCCTCAACATCAGCTTCACCTCTGCCGGCGCCTCCAAGCCCGCCCTCGCGGCGGCGCAGATCGCCTGGATCGGACCGCTTCTCGGCTCGCTGGCCCGCCCCTACGGCGGCAAGCTCGCCGACCGTATCGGCGGCGGCAAGGTGACGCTGTACTGCTTCATCGCGATGGCCGCGTCGGCGTCGATCCTCGTGATCGCCGGTATGTCGGCCGACGCCAACGGGAAGGTGATCAGCGGCGGTGTCCTCGGGGCCTTCATCACCGGCTTCATCCTGCTGTTCCTGATCTCCGGGATCGCCAACGGTTCGGTCTACAAGATCATCCCGACGATCTGGGAGCACAAGGCGCAGACGCTGTCGGGTCTGAACGCCTTCGGCAAGTCCACCTGGTCGCGCAGCATGTCCGGCGCGCTCATCGGCATCGCCGGTGCGGCCGGCGGCCTCGGCGGTGTCGGCATCAACCTGGTGCTGCGGTCCAGCTACAAGTCCAATCAGTCGGCGACGCAGGCATTCTGGGTGTTCCTCACCTTCTATGTGGTGGCCGCGGTGGTCACCTGGTGGTTCTACGCACGACGCCCGATCGTCGTCGGCGAGACCACCGACCTGCCGGTCGCGGAGACCGCAGGCACCACCGCCGGCACCGGCGAGCCGGTCACCAAGGAAGCGCTGGCCTGAGTTCACCCGCGGCGCAACCCGATCAACAGGCAAGGCACAGGGAGTAGACAATGAGCAGCGAGACCAGCACCGGCCGCAACACCGTCGTCGTGGTGGGTCACGGCATGGTCGGCCACCGCTTCGTGCAGGAGATGCGCAAGCGTGACACCGACAACCGGTGGCGCGTCGAGATCGTCAGCGAGGAAGCCGATCCGGCCTACGACCGCGTGGGTCTGTCCTCCTACGTCGGTGCGTGGCAGCGCGATTCGCTCGCGCTGGACGGCAATACCTACGACGGTGACGATCTCGTCGTCACCCATCTGGGGGAGACCGTCACCGGCCTCGATCGGGCGCTGCGTCGGGTGGTGACCTCCGCGGGACGCGAGATCGACTACGACGCACTCGTTCTCGCGACGGGTTCCTACGCCTTTGTGCCGCCGGTGCCGGGGCACGACAACTCCAAGTGTTTCGTCTACCGCACGCTCGACGACCTCGACGACATCCGGGCGGCCGCCGACACGGCCGGCCCGGGTGCGACGGGCGTCGTGGTCGGCGGTGGCCTGCTCGGGCTCGAGGCGGCCAACGCCCTGAAACTGATGGGCCTCAAGCCGCATGTGGTCGAGTTCGCACCGCGGCTCATGCCGATGCAGGTCGACGCCGGCGGCGGGGCGATCCTGAAAAACCTCGTCACCGACCTCGGTCTCGAGGTCCATACCGGCGTCGGCACCTCGGAGATCGCCGACGGCGAGAACGGTGGCCTGCGTGTCACGCTCTCGGACGAATCGCTGATCGACGCCTCGCTGGTCGTCTTCTCGGCCGGTGTCCGACCCCGCGATCAGCTCGCCCGCGACGCGGGCCTGGCGGTAGCGGAGCGCGGCGGTGTCCTCGTCGACACGAACTGCGTCACCGACGACGAGCACATCTTCGCCATCGGTGAGGTCGCCGCGGTCGAGGGTCGCTGCTACGGACTCGTCGCGCCCGGCTATTCGACGGCCGAGGTCGTCGCCGACCGCCTGCTCGGCGGATCGTCGACCTTCCCCGGCGCCGACCTGTCGACCAAGCTGAAGCTGCTAGGTGTCGACGTCGCCAGCTTCGGAGACGCGTTCGCGACCACGGAGAACGCGCTCGAGATCACGTACCACGACGCGGTCGCGGGCCGCTACGCCAAGATCGTCGTCAGCGACGACGCGAAGACCCTGCTCGGCGGCATCCTCGTCGGGGATGCCTCGGCCTACGCGCTGCTCAAGCCGATGGTCGGTCGCGAGATCCCCGGCGACCCCGCTGCCCTGATCGCTCCCGAGGGCGGCACCGGCGTCGGCATGGACGCGCTGCCCGACGATGCCGAGATCTGCTCCTGCAACGGGGTGTCGAAGGGCTCGATCTGCTCGGCCATCGCCGACGGCGCCTGCGACATCGCCGCGATCAAGGGCTGCACCTCGGCCGGCACCACCTGCGGCGGCTGCCTGCCGAGCATCAAGCAGCTCCTCTCCGCGTCGGGCGTCGAGCTCAGCACGTCGCTGTGCGATCACTTCGCCCAGTCGCGCGCCGAACTGTTCGAGATCGTCGCCGTCACCGGCATCCGGACCTTCTCCGAACTCATCGACCGCTTCGGCACCGGCCTGGGTTGCGAGATCTGTAAGCCGACCGTCGCCTCGATCCTCGCCTCCACGTCGAGCGATCACATTCTCGACGGCGAGCAGGCCGCCCTGCAGGACACCAACGATCACTTCCTCGCGAACATGCAGAAGAACGGCTCGTACTCGGTGGTGCCGCGCATGCCGGGCGGCGAGGTCACGCCCGAGCAGCTCATCGTCATCGGCGAGATCGCCCGCGACTACGGGCTGTACACCAAGATCACCGGCGGCCAGCGCATCGACCTGTTCGGCGCCCGCGTCGACCAGCTGCCCGAGATCTGGCGGCGCCTCGTCGACGCCGGGATGGAGTCCGGTCACGCCTACGGCAAGAGCCTTCGCACGGTGAAGAGCTGCGTCGGCTCCACCTGGTGCCGCTACGGCGTCCAGGATTCGGTCGGCATGGCGGTCTTCCTCGAGAAGCGATACCGGGGTCTGCGGTCGCCGCACAAGATCAAGTTCGGCGTCTCGGGATGCGCCCGCGAATGCGCGGAGGCCCGCGGCAAGGACGTCGGCGTCATCGCCACCGAGAACGGCTGGAACCTCTACGTCGGCGGCAACGGCGGTCAGAGTCCCAAGCACGCGCAGCTGCTGGCCAGCGGAGTGGATGACGACACGCTGGTCGCCTACATTGATCGGTACCTCATGTTCTACATCCGGACTGCCGACCGACTGCAGCGCACAGCCCCGTGGCTGGAGTCGCTCGACGGCGGTCTGGACCATCTCAAGGCCGTCGTCTGCGACGACAGCCTGGGGCTCGCCGCCGAACTCGAGGACGCGATGGCCCGGCACGTGGCCGGGTACACCGACGAATGGGCGGCGGTGCTCGACGACGAGGACAAGTTGAAGAGGTTCGTGTCGTTCGTGAACGCACCCGACGTGGTCGACCCGACCATCCGGTTCGCCGAATACGAACGTAAGGTGCCGGTGCTGCTCGACATGCCGCAGGTGCGTCCGGGAGCGGACGCGGACACCGGGCCGGTTGTGGACGCGGCGCCGGTGAAGGAAGGAGTGCCGACATGACCATCGCACCAGACGAGACCGGGCAGATGCCCGGGACGGTCGAGGGGAGTTGGATGCGGGCCTGCCCGATCGACGACCTGATCGTCGGCCGCGGCGTCGCGGTGCTCGGTCCGCGCGGTGAGCAGGCGGCGCTGTTCCGCCTGCCGGCCGCCGAGACCGACCGCGAGGCCGCACCCGGCCGTTCCCGCCTGTACGCCATCGGCAACATCGACCCGTTCGGCCGCGCCGCGGTCCTCTCGCGCGGACTCACCGGGGACCGCGCCGGCGAGCCGACGGTCGCCTCGCCGCTGGGCAAGCAGGTGTTCGCACTGCGGACCGGCGTCTGCCTGGACGACGAATCGGTCTCCGTGCCGAGCTACGGCGTGCGCGTCGTCGAGCGGATCGTCGAGGTGTTCTTTCCCGCGTGAACGCCATCAATCTTCCCGGTGACCCGACCGACCCGGACCCGTTGCCCGCCGACCCGCTACCACTGACCGGATTCACCATCGGCATCACCGCGGCGCGTCGTGCCGAGGAGTTCGCCGCACTGCTCGAACGACGCGGTGCCCGGGTGGTCCAGGCTCCGACGATTCGCATCCTGCCGCTCGTCGACGACACCGAACTCGAGCGGGTGACCGAGGAGATCATCGCCTCGCCGCCGCAGATCATGGTGGCGACCACCGGCATCGGTTTCCGCGGTTGGATCGAGGCGGCCGACGGCTGGGGCAACGCCGAGGACGTGCTGCGTTCGCTGTCGCAGAGCAGGCTGATCGCGCGCGGTCCCAAGGCGAAGGGCGCCATCCGCGCCGCGGGACTGCGCGAGGAGTGGTCGCCGGAGAGCGAGTCCTCCTCGGAGGTGCTCGACCACCTGCTCGCCGAGGGCGTCGAGGGTGTGCGGATCGCCGTCCAGCTGCACGGCGCGACGAGCGAATGGGAACCGCTGCCGGACTTCTGCACCGTCCTGCGGGCCGCGGGCGCCGTGGTCGTGCCGATCCCGGTCTACCGCTGGAACATGCATCCCGACGTGGCGCGCATCGACAAGATGATCGCGCAGGTGCTGCGCGGTGACCTCGACGCGATCACCTTCACCAGTGCGCCGGCGGCGGCGTCGATCCTCACCCGCGCCAAGGAACTCGGCAAGCTGCAGCAGTTCGTGCACGCACTGCGCACCGCGGTCCCGGTGATGTGTGTGGGATCGGTGACCGCGAGTCCGCTGGAGGCGCTGCAGATCCCGACGACGTATCCGCGCCGGTTCCGGCTCGGCGCGCTCGCGCGCCTGATCACCGACGAACTCCCGCGCCGCGCCCACGTGCTGCGAGTCGCCGGACACGACACCGCGATCCGCGGGCAGGCCGTCGTCGTCGACGGCGAGCTGAAGGACCTGTCGGCGACGGGCCTGCTGCTGTTGAAACTGCTCGCCCGCAATCCCGGTCGGGTGGTGTCGCGGCAGGAGATGCTCGCCGTGCTGCCCGGCGACAGTTCCGACACCCACGCCGTCGAGGTCGCGGTCGCGCGACTCCGTGCGGCGCTGGGGGATTCGAAGATGGTCCAGACCGTCGTCAAACGCGGTTACCGCCTGGCCGTCGACCTCGAGTACGACGCCGAAGACGAATGACTGCCGAAGACAATGACCAGGTCCAGGGGAGGACACATGCGAGACAACCACGTCCGGCTCCCGCACGGCGACCGCCTGCGCGACGTCAGTCCGGTGCTGGTCGCCCACGGCACCCGTAACCCGCACGGCGTCAACGTGATCGCCGAGATCGCCGAGGCTGTTGGCGCGCGGATCGGGCTCACCCGTACCGCCTTCGTCGACGTGCTCGGACCGACGCCCAGTGAGGTGATCGCCGATCTCGACAAGCCCGCGGTCCTGGTGCCGGCCTTCCTCGCATCGGGGTACCACGTTCGCAAGGACATCCCCGAATACGTCGCTCTGGGGGGTCGAACCGACACCGTCGTGACCCGTGCGCTCGGCCCCGACCCGTCGATCGCCGCGGTGGCGCGGCTCCGACTCGCCGAGGCCGGCTGGGAACCGGGCGACGCGGTGGTCCTGGCCGCCGCCGGATCGTCGGATCAGAGTGCTTGCGGCCAGGTGCATCTGGCTGCACGGCAACTCGAGTCGCTGATCGGCGGCCGCGTGGAGGTCGGGTTCATCACGACCGCGCAACCGTCGGTGCCCGAGGCGATCGAGAGGGCGCGCCGCACCGGACGCCGCGTCGTGGTCGCCAGTTACCTGCTCGCGCCGGGACTGTTCCACCAGCGGCTCGAGACCTACGGCGCCGACGCGGTGGCCGCGCCCCTCGGACCCGACCCGCGCATCGTCGACCTCATCGTCACGCGCATGCGTGCCGCGATCAGCCCGTACCGACGAACCCCGGTGCCGCGCCTCGTCTGACCCGTCGGCGCTAGGGGATGGCCCACCGGCACTCACGCAACCGGATTCGTCCGCCGACGATCGGAACGCCCTCCGCGGCAAGCCGTTCGAGCTGACGGTTCGCGAGATGAGGTGCGGGACGGCCGCTCGCGGGGACGACCCGATGCCACGGGAGGTCGGCGGTGTCGGTGCGCATGATCCAGCCGACGATACGGGGGCTGGACAACCCGGCCGCGCCGGCCAGGTCGCCGTAGGTGCTGACCTGACCGACCGGGATCTCCGCGACCAGGGCGCGGACGGCTTCCACCTGCTCCTCGGTGATCGCAGCCATCGGGGCCCTAGAGCAGGGAGCGGATCAGCGACGCGGACAATTCCGGTTCCAGGAACGGCACCATGTGCGCGCAGTCGACGTGGTGCACGGTCACGTCGTCACCGCGTTCGCTCGCGCAGGCCTCCAGGAACGCCGGCCGCACGAACGGCGGCTGCACCTGACCGGCGACGACGATGTGCGTCGGCACGCCCGGCGGCGGAAGGACTGCGGGCCTGGCCATCTCGCTCCACGACGCGGCGGCCGCGGGTGCGCTGACCCGCCAGCCCACCCGGCCGTGCGGGCGGGGGATGAGGTGCTCGGTGAGCTCGGCCTCGAGGATGTCGTCGGGCACGTCCGCCCAGCCCTCGGCGCGTTTGGCCGAGCGTGCGGCGTCGGCGCTCGCGTAGTCCCAGTTGTCGAGACTGTCGGTGGCGACCTGGAGCGCGAACTCGGGGTCGAGGCCCTGGGCGGGGTCGAGGAGGACGAGCCCCTTGACGGCGTCCGGCCGGCGGTTGGCCAGGTGTAGCGCCAGTGCACCGCCGAACGAGTGGCCCACGATGACGATCGGCCGCCCGGCCGGGACGTGATCGTCGAGCACGGCGGACAGTGCACGAACATGATGCTCGATGCTCCACGGCGGACGCCACGGCGAACGACCGTGGCCGATGAGATCGGGAGCGACGATGCGGACACCGTTCAGGTTCTGCGCCAGCGGCTCCCAGCGACGACCGTGGCCGGTGAGACCGTGGATCGCGAGGACCGTGTCGCCCTCCGCCGAGCCGCCGCCGAAGACATACGTGTTGAGAGCTGTCACCCGTCCATCCTGCCGTATGCGCGGGTCGCGAGCCCGACCCACCCGCACCGACACCTCGGGCCGCCGGAGTCGTCGGTGCCGCATGATTCGATGGAGCCCATGAGTCGGAAACCGGGCACCCAGGCGTCGCGCAGCGCCCTGCGCGCACGGCTCGTCGCGGCGCCCGAGCCGCGGACCGTCCCCGTGAGTGGCCGCCGGCGATCGCGCAGGTCATCGACCCTGCAGACAGCATCCCGACCGGCGAGGAGGAGCAGGCGTGGCGTCCGGTCCGGGTCCACGGCGGACCGGGCAGCGGCAAGACCGCCCTGATCGTCGACGCGGCCGTCGCGCGTCTGCTCGATCCCGCGACCGATCCCGAATCGGTCCTGGTTCTGGCCTCGAGCCGCCGCGCGGCGGTCGCGTTGCGCGAGGAGATCACCCGGCGCGTGCTCTCGGCCAACGCGACCGGGCGGCGCGTGCTGGGCGGAGCGCTCCGCGAACCCCTCGTGCGCACCGTGCACTCCTACGCCTTCGCGATCCTGCGCCTCCAGGCGAGTGCGCACGGCAACCCGCCCCCGCGGCTCATCACCGGCTCCGAACAGGACGTCGTGCTGCGTGAGCTGCTGGCCGGCGACATCGAGGACGGTGCGGAGTACTGGCCCGCACATCTACGGCCGGCACTCGGCACCGACGGCTTCGCGCAGGCCCTGCGCGACCTGATGATGCGGGCCGCCGAACGCGGCGTCGGCCCGGAAGAACTCGCGGCGCTGGGTCGCGAACACAAACGCCCCGAGTGGACCGCCGCGGCCCGTGCCTACGCCCAGTACGAGCAGAACATGCTGCTGCGCGGCGCGGTCGGACTCGAGACGCCCGGTGCATCGGCACCGGCGGTCGATGCCGCCGAACTGATCGGTTCGGCGCTGTCGGCCTTCGCGACCGACCCCGAACTGCTCAGCGGCGAACGCCGCCGCATCCGTCACCTGCTCGTCGACGACGCGCAGCATCTGGATCCGCAGGCGGCACAGCTGATCCGGCTGGTCGGCACCGGCACCACCTCGACGATCATCGCGGCCGACACCGATCAGTCGGTCTTCGGATTCCGTGGGGCCAGCCCACGTTTCGCCGACGGGCTCGCCGAGGCGGGGTCCGAGCGCGACATCGTGCTCGAACACGACTTCCGCTCCCACCCCGATCTCGCGCGCCTGGGACGTGCGATCGCCGCACGGCTCCCCGGGGCGCGCCCGCACGCGTATCCGCAACCGGTGCAGACCGAATCCGCCGCCGGCGTGCCACGCGACGTCGCGGCGGTGCGCGTGTACGGCTCGGCGGCCAAGGAGGCCACCGCGATCGCCGATCTGCTGCGCCGCGCGCACCTGTTCGACGGCGTCCCGTGGTCGCAGATGGCCGTGATCGTCCGGTCGGTGTCCCTCGCCCTGCCTCCGCTGCGGCGCGCGTTCCGGTCGGCGGGTGTCCCGGTGACCACCCCGGCCAGCGACCTGCCGCTGCACCGCCAGCGTGCGGTGATCGCGCTGATGCTGGTGCTGCGCGTGGTCGCCGCCCGCCGCGAGGACCCGTCGACGCGGAGCGAGGCGACCCCGCAGCGGGAGCTGTTCACCACCGAGGACACGCTCACGTTGCTGTCCGGCCCGGTGGGAGCGGCCGATCCCGGCGCGATGCGACGCCTGCGGCGTGGCATCCGACGCCTCGACGAGAAGAACGACCCGACGGCTCAACCGGATTCGCTGACCTCGCTCACCCGCGCACTCCTCGACCCCGAGCTCGGTGCGCGGTACCGCCGTGCCCTGACCGAGACCGAGGCGGCGCCGCTGGCCCGCGTACTCGACGTCGTGGCCGCCGGGCAGCGGGCACATGATGCCGGCCGCGGCGTCGAGGAGACGCTGTGGGCGGCCTGGCAGGCCACCGGTCTGGAACGACGCTGGGCGGCGTCGGCGGTCCGGGGCGGCCCGGCCGGGGAGCAGGCCGACCGCGACCTCGATGCCGTGATGGCGATGTTCGAGGCGGCGGCCAACTTCGCCGACACCCTGCCCGCCGCCGGTCCGGCCGGATTCGTCCACTACCTCTCCCAGCTGCAGATTCCGCGTGACAGCCGAACCGCCACGGCGGCAAGCGAATCGGTGACCGTTCTGTCGGCGCACGCCGCGGTGGGCCGGGAGTGGGAGGTCGTCGCGGTCGCCGGGGTCCAGGACGGGCTGTGGCCGTCGCTACGCAGCCGGGGTGGCGTGCTCTCCACCGGCGCGCTGGTCGACATCCTCGACGGAATGGACGCCGGCGCGGTCGACACCGTCGCGCGCGGCGCCACCGCACTGGCCGACGAGCGGCGGCTGTTCCTGGTCGCCTGCACGCGTGCACGCAGCAGGCTCCTCGTCACGGCGGTGGAGGACGGCAGCGGCGACGCCTCGCCGTCCCGCTTCCTCACCGAACTGGCCGATCTCGTCGACGATCCCGACGACGAAGCGCCCCAGGCCGAGCTCCGGCTCGACCCCGGCGTGGACCGCGTGCTGTCGCTCCCGTCACTGGTCGCGACCCTGCGTTCGGTGGTCATGGGCGGTGCCCACGAGCCCGATGACCGGACCCGGGCCGCCGCCCGCCTGCTCGCCGAACTCGCCGACTCCGACATCCCCGGCGCCCACCCGCGCGACTGGTTCGGGCTCGCCGAACCCAGCACCGACGCGCCGCTGTGGACGCCGGACACCGGACCCGTCGTGCTGTCGCCGTCGAATGTCGAGGCGTTGAACCGGTGTTCGCTGCGTTGGGTGCTGGAACGGAACGGCGGCCGAGACGGTGACGGTACGCCCGCGCTCACCGGAAGCCTGGTCCACACGCTCGTGCAGGCCGTTGCGGGACAGCTGGATCCGGCCGAGGTGACCGCGGCGCTGCGCGGGATCTGGGACCGGGTCGACACCGGTGCGGGCTGGTACTCGGCCCGGGAACTCGAACGCGCCGAGAGCATGCTCGGCCACTTCCGCGACTGGCTGCGGATCTCTCGTGCCGACCTCGAGGAGGTGGGTGTCGAATTGCCGGTCGACGCAACCGTTCCCGGCGGTCCCACCGGTGATCCCGACTCCGCGGATGCACCCGACGTGCGTCTGCGCGGCCGCGTCGACCGCCTCGAGACCGACTCGGCCGGACGCCCGGTGGTGGTCGACGTCAAGACGTCGAAGAACGCGATCACCAAGGCCGAGGCCGACGAGCACGCCCAGATGGCGGCCTATCAGGTCGCGCTGGCCCACGGGGGAGTGCCGCAGTTCGGAGATGTCCCGCCGGGTGGCGCACGTCTGGTCTACGTGTCCACCGCGAACCGCAATTCCGGTGCGGCCGAACGTGTCCAGTCGCCGCTGACACCGGAGATGCTCGACGAGTGGATCGGCGTCGTGCGCCGGGCCGCGCGGGCGAGCATCGGCCCGACCTTCCACGCGACACCCAACCCGGGCTGCGTGCACTGCAACCTCACCACCAGCTGCCCCGCGAAGATCCCCGGAAAGGCGGTGACCGATGACTAGCGCACCGACGACCGGCCGGACGCTGATCGGCGCGAAATCGCTGGCCGCGGCGCTCGGCCTTCCCGACCCGACCCCGGAACAGGTCGCGGTCATCGAGGCGCCGGTCGAACCGATGCTCGTCGTCGCCGGTGCCGGTGCGGGCAAGACCGAGACGATGGCCTCGCGGGTGGTGTGGCTCGTCGCCAACCAGGTCGTGGCCCCCGACGAGATCCTCGGACTCACTTTCACGCGCAAGGCCGCCAGCGAGCTCGGCGCACGCATCCGGCGTCGCCTGTCCATGTTGTCGGGCGCGCCCGCACTGCGGACCTGGGACCCGGACGGGACGCTGGCCGCGCGCTTGCGCGGCGCGGACCCCGAGGTCAGCACCTATCACGCCTACGCCGGCCGGCTGATCGCCGACTACGGTCTGCTGCTGCCCGTCGAACCGTCGTCGACGCTGCTCACCGAGACCGAACTGTGGCAGCTCGCCTTCTCGCTCGTCTCGTCGTGGCCGGGGGAGCTGAACACCAAGAAGGTTCCCGCCGGCGTCACCGAGTCGGTCCTCAAGCTGTACGGCGAGATGTCCGAACATCTCGTCGACATCGACGATCTCACCGAGGCGGGGTCGCGACTGTACGAGCTCATCGACACCCTGCCGAAAGGACCCAAGCAGCGCGACAAGCCGACGCAGGCGCTGCTGAAGGTCAAGGAGGTCATCGACGAACGGCGCGAACTGATCCCGATGGTCATCGCCCTCGGCGAGACGATGCGGGCGCAGTCCTCACTCGACTTCGGCAGCCAGATGTCACTCGCCGCAAAGCTCGTCGTGTCCAACCCGGAGGTCGTGTCCGCCGAGCGCACGGCGTTCCGCGCGGTCCTCCTCGACGAGTACCAGGACACCGGACACTCGCAGCGCGTCTTGCTGTCGACCCTGTTCGGCGGCCACGACCCGTCGCGTGAGTCGGTCGCCGTCACCGCGGTCGGTGACCCGATCCAGTCGATCTACGGCTGGCGCGGCGCGTCGGCGGCGAATCTGCCGCGATTCGCCCGGGACTTCCCCCGCCCCGACGGCACGCCCGCCGAACGTCGCGAGCTCCTCACGAGCTGGCGCAACGCGGCGCAGGGCCTCCGCCTGGCCAACCAGATCTCGGAGGAACTGCGGCGCCGCGGCATCCCGGTCTCCATCCTGCGACCCCGCCCCGACGCTCCTCACGGCACCGCGACCATCGCCCTCACCGAGACCGTTCTCGACGAACGGAACTGGATCGCCGACGCGGTCGAGCGGCGCTATCGTGCGGCCGAGACCGCCGGTGAGGCACCGCCGACCACGGCGATCCTGGTGCGGCGCAACGAGGATTCGGCTCCGCTGGCCGCGGAGCTGGAGAGCCGCGGCATCCCCACCGAGGTCGTCGGTATCGGCGGGTTGCTGCACGTCCCGGAGATCGAGGACATCGTCGCGACCCTGCGCGTGATGGCCGACCCGATGGCCGGCACCGCGGTCATGCGGCTCCTCACCGGCGCCCGCTGGCGCCTGGGGGCCAAAGACCTTGCCGCCCTGTGGCGCCGGGCCACCACGCTCGCCGCCGAGAGTTACGCGGAGGCGGGTGGCGTCGTCACCAGCCGCGAGCAACTCGACGCCGCGCTCGACGCGGTGCTGCCCACCGAGATCGTCGATCGCGCCGGAATCGCCGACGCCGTCGTCGATCCGGGTGATCCGACCGACTACAGCCCGGAGGGATACGCCCGCATCCGGGCGTTCGGCGCGCAGCTCGAATCCCTTCGCCGCCGCATCGGACAACCACTGCCCGAACTCGTCGCCGATGTGGAGAACACCATCGGCGTGGGGGTCGAGGCGCAGATCCGGGCCCGGCGCATGCGCGGTGCGATCACCGGTCGTGAACACCTCGACGCCTTCGCCGACTACGTCAGCCACTACGCCGATCGTCCCGGCGCGAATCTGCCTGGGCTGCTGGCGTTCCTCGACGCCGCCGAGTCCATCGAGAAAGGTCTCGAACCCGGCAAGATCGAGGTCGCCGAACAGCGCGTGCAGATCCTCACCGTGCACGCGGCCAAGGGGCTGGAATGGGACGTCGTGGCGATCCCGCACCTGGCCAAGGGCATCTTCCCGAGCGCCAAGGCCGACACCACGTGGCTGGGCAGCGCGCGCGAGCTGCCCGCCGACCTGCGCGGCGACCTCGCGATCCCGGCCGAGTCGGCCGACGGCACGCCCGAGGGCTTCCCGCTGCTGAAGATCGACACCGTCGGCGACCGCAAGCAACTCGAGGACGCCCTGTCCGACCACAAGGCGGCGATCGGCGAACGACGCCTCGAGGAGGATCGGCGCCTGCTCTACGTCGCCCTCACCCGCGCACGGCACGACCTGCTGATCTCCGCCCACCACTGGTCGGAAACCGGCGACAAGCCGCGCGGCGGCTCGGATTTCTTCGACGAGCTGATGGTCGCCATCGACGAGGCGATCACCGATCCGGCCGTCGACTCGACCGGCCTGTCGATCGCGGTGCGCAACCCGCCGCCCGCCGAGGATGCGACCAATCCGCTTGCCGAACGCGTTGTGGCGCAGCCATGGCCGCGTGATCCGCTCGCCGGCCGGCGCGACGCGGTGCAGGCGGCCGCAGACCTCGTCCTCGACGCCATCACCGCCCGCGAGGCGCCCGCGCTGTTCGAGGCGCCGGACGCCTCGGACGGTCCGGAGATGCTGCCGATGCCGCCGGACCCGGAGGACGAGGTGGCGGCGTGGGAGGCGGAGGTGTCGGCCCTGCTGGCCGAACACCATCAGGCCAACCAGGCGCTCGTCGAGGTGACGCTGCCGACGCACCTCTCGGTCAGCCAGCTCGTCGAACTCGACGCCGACGAGGCCGAGTTCGCGCGCCGGCTCCGCCGACCCACACCTTTCCGGCCCAACCCGATGGCGCGGCGCGGCACCGCATTCCACGCCTGGGTGGAACGCTGGTTCGGCGCGACCCGGCTGCTCGACATCGACGAACTGCCGGGCGCCGCCGACGCCACGGCCAGCCCCGACGCCGATCTCGACGCGCTCCGCGACGCTTTCCTCGCCTCGCGCTGGGCCAACCGCAGCCCCACGGAGGTGGAGGTGCCGTTCGAGACCGTGATCGGCGGCATCGTCGTGCGCGGCCGCATCGACGCGGTCTTCGCCGAGAAGGACGGGTCGTGGACGGTCGTCGACTGGAAGACCGGCGTCGTACCAGAACCGGCGAAACGGGAATCGCTGTTCATCCAGCTGGCCGCCTACCGGATCGCCTGGGCGCAGCTGGCCGGTGTGCCGGTGGAGAAGGTGCACGCAGCCTTCCACTACGTGCGTGACGGACACACCCTGGAGGCCGACGACCTGCCCGACGAGGCCACGCTCGCCGCCAAGCTCGCCAAATGAGCCCTCGCGCCGCCGGGTGGGTTACATTTCAGCGTGTGAGCGAACTCCAGGAGCGCAAGCGTGGCAGTGCGTAACCGCTTCCGCGGCCGCTTCGGATCAGACGCCGAACTGGCCAACCGGCCCGACCATGCACTGGTCGGCGTCGTCCGTATCCCCGAGCTGCAGCAGAGCCCCGCCCGCGCGATCGGACGCCGCGTGCTCTGGGCATGTCTCGCGCTGTTCTTCACCTCGGTGGTCGTCTGGCTCGATCGTGAGGGATATCGGGACGCGCAGAACAGCGAGCTGTCCTATCTGGACGCGCTGTACTACTCGGCGGTCACCCTGTCGACGACCGGCTACGGCGACATCACGCCGATCAGTCCCTTCGCCCGCTTCATCAACATCATCATCATCACGCCGCTGCGTGTGCTGTTCCTGATCGTGCTGATCGGCACCACCCTCGAGGTGCTCACCGAACGGTCCCGGCAGGCGCTCAAGATCCAGCGTTGGAGGAATTCCGTGCGCAATCACACCGTCGTCATCGGCTACGGCACCAAGGGCCGCACCGCGGTCGACGCCATGCGCGGCGACGGCATCAAGCCATCCGAGATCGTGGTCGTCGACTCCGATCCGACCGTGCTGGAGTCGGCCGCCTCCAACGGGCTGGTCACGGTCCGGGGCGACGCCACCAAGTCCGACGTGCTGCGCCTCGCCGGTGTCGCCCACGCCGCGAGCATCGTGGTCGCCACCAGTCGCGACGACACCGCCGTCCTGGCGACTCTCACCGCACGCGAGATCAACCCGCGGGCCAAGATCGTGGCGTCGATCCGGGAGTCGGAGAACACCCACCTCATGCGGCAGTCGGGCGCGAACTCGGTGGTGGTGTCCTCGGAGACGGCCGGGCGTCTGCTCGGCATCGCGACGATGACCCCGTCGGTGGTCGAGGTGATCGAGGATCTCCTCACTCCCGATGCGGGTTACGCCATCGCCGAACGCGAGGTCGACCCGACGGAGACCGGCGGCTCGCCCGCCCACACCCGCGACATCGTGCTCGGCGTCGTCCGCAACGGGGTGCTGCACCGCGTCGACGACAGCGAGGTCGAACAGATCGAGGTCGGCGATCGGCTGCTGTACGTCCGCAAGAGTCCCGGCGACGACTGAGCCCCGGAAACGACCGGCCGCGTCGCACCGAGTACCCCGCACCGACCACCGAAAAGGGACACACCGACGTGCACTTCGAACTGGTCCAACAGCCGCTGCTGTCGCGCGCGAGCTTCCACCGCGCCGACGAGATCCGCGACGACGCCGAGCGGATGCTGGCGGGATGGCCACAGGCGAAGGTACTGCTCATCGACTCCAACGGTCGGTACCCGGTCGGGGAGTCCGGTGTGCTGCACTGGGTTCCGGCGACCACCGTCGCCGATGCGCCGCCTGCCGACGCGGTGATCCTCGGCATCGTGGACGGCGTCGACCGGTGGGCGCGCCGCGTCGACCACATCGACGGACCCACCGACGACGCGCGTCGTGGCGCGGTATATCTGACGCCGGACGAGGCGGGCCTGCTCGTCACTGCGCTGGGAATCCTGAATTGGCATGAGACGGCAAGTCATTCGCCGGTCGACGGGTCGGCGACCCAGCCGGCGCGTGGCGGTTGGGTGCGTCGGAGCGTCCAGTCCGGCCGGGACGAGTTCCCGCGCACCGATCCTGCCATCATCACCGTGGTCCACGACGGCGCCGACCGGATCCTGTTGGGACGCCAGGCCGTCTGGCCCGATGGCTGGTATTCGACGCTCGCCGGGTTCGTCGAACCGGGGGAGTCGCTCGAACAATGTGTACTGCGCGAGGTACACGAAGAGGTCGGCATCGTGGTTCGCGAACCGCGCTACCTGGGCAGTCAGCCGTGGCCGTTCCCTCGCTCGCTGATGCTCGGCTTCGCCGCGATCGGCGATCCCGCCGACGAACTCGCCTTTCTCGACGGTGAGATCGGCGATGCGCAGTGGTTCCATCGCGACGAGGTGCGCGAGGCGCTGTCGCGGGACGGGTGGACGCGTGCCGATCCCGGGCCCGACGGCGAGGCGCCCCGGTTGCAGCTGCCCGGATCGATCTCCATCGCACGCACGCTGATCGAGTCCTGGGCCGCGGCCCGGTAACCACGCCGCGCACCCCGGAGACGAGAAACCCGGGTCCGGCGAGGGCCGGCCCGGGTCTCAGGTCACGAGATCAGACGCCGAGCTTCTTCTTGACCTCGGCGATCGAGGGATTGGTCGCGGTCGTGCCGTCGGCGTAGAGCACGGTCGGGACGACGTGGTTGCCGCCGTTGACGCTGCCCACGAAATCGGCGGCATCCGGGTTCAGCTCGATGTCGATCTCCTGCCAGGGGATACCACTCGCCTTCAGTCCGGTCTTCAGGCGGGCGCAGTAACCACACCACGAGGTGGTGTACATGGTCAGTTCGCCGGTGTCGGAGTTACGGGCGCCGGCCTCGTCGTCGATCACGTTGCTCATGACTGCCATAACACCACGCATGCGCGGGCTGTTCCCGCCGGCGCATGCGATCGACGACGTGGGACGCGTCACCCACAAGCCCGATCGCCGGTCCGAAAGAGCGTCGGTGGGTGGTGACATAGTGGAGTCCGTGCGCCACCCGACCTTCCCCGCGAACCCCGATGCCCGCTCCCGCGATGCCGGCGCGGTCGAGGGACTCGACCCGGAGCAGTCCGCGGCCGTCCTCGCACCGCGCGGCCCGGTATGTGTGCTGGCCGGCGCGGGTACGGGCAAGACGCGCACCATCACGCGCCGCATTGCCCACCTCGTCGACACCGGGCAGGTGAATCCCGGCCAGGTCCTCGCGGTCACGTTCACCGCCCGCGCGGCGGGTGAGATGCGGACCCGGTTGCGGAGCCTCGGCGTCGGCGGCGCCACCGGCAACGTCGCCGCCCAGACCTTCCATGCCGCGGCGATGCGGCAGCTGCGCTACTTCTGGCCGCGCGCCTTCGGTGATGCCCGGTGGGAGCTGCTCGACAACAAGTTCCCGCTCATCTCGCGCGCCGCGCGCCGCGCCGGACTCGACACCGCGACCGACACCCTGCGCGACCTGTCGTCGGAGATCGAATGGGCCAAGGCCACGCTGATCTCGCCGGAGAACTACGTCGAGGCGGTCGGGCGCCTCGGACGCGAGTCACCCGCGCCCCCGCAGAAGGTCGCCGCGGTGTACGGCCATTACGAGGACTCCAAGGTCTCGCCGGACGGCGATCGCCTTCTCGACTTCGACGACATGCTCATCTACATGACGCAGATCCTGACCATCGAACCCGGCGCGGCCGACGAGTTCCGCTCGCGTTACCGGTGTTTCGTCGTCGACGAGTACCAGGACGTGACGCCCGTCCAGCAGGGTCTTCTGGACGCCTGGCTCGGCGAGCGCGACGACCTGACGGTCGTCGGCGACGCCAATCAGACGATCTACACGTTCACCGGCGCGTCCCCGAACTACCTGCTCGACTTCAGCCGCCGCTTCCCGGAGGCGACGGTCGTCCGGCTGGAACGCGACTACCGGTCCACGCCCGAAGTCGTCGACCTCGCCAATCGCGTGATCGGCGCCGCGCGCGGGCGCATCGCCGGCACCCGGCTCCGTCTCATCGGCCAGCGCCCGTCCGGTCCGCAGCCGCAGTTCGCCGAGTACGACGACGAGCCGGCCGCCGCCACGTCGATCGCGATCGAGATCAAGCACCTCATCAAGGCGGGTGTCGCGCCGTCGGAGATCGCGATCCTCTACCGCGTCAACGCCCAGTCGGAGAACTACGAGCAGGCGCTGACCGAGGCCGGCATCCCGTATCAGGTGCGCGGTGGCGAGGCGTTCTTCGCGCGGACCGAGGTGCGTCAGGCGATGCGGCAGATCGCGACGGTGGCCAACCGCGAGGTGAAGCCCGGTGTGACGACGATCGACGTCGTGCGCGCGGTCCTCGGCGAACTCGGGCTCACCGAGGAGGAACCGTCGGGTGCGCAGGCGCGCGCCCGGTGGGAGTCGCTGAAGGCGCTGGTGCAGCTCACCGAGGACATGGTCGCCGAGAACCCCGATCTCACGTTGCCGCAGCTGTCCGCAGAACTCACGACCCGGTCCGAGGCTCGCCACCCGCCGACGGTCCAGGGCGTCACCCTGTCGTCGCTGCACGCGGCCAAGGGACTCGAATGGGATGCGGTCTTCCTGGTGGGGCTGACCGACGGATCGTTGCCGATCAGTCAGGCCATCAAGGGTTCGTGGGAGGACGTCGAGGAGGAGCGCCGACTGTTCTACGTGGGCGTGACGCGTGCCCGCGAGCACCTACATCTGTCGTGGGCCCTCGCCCGCAACGAGGGTGGCCGCGCCCGTCGTCGGTCCCGATTCCTGACCGATCTCATCCCCGACGATTCGCCGGCCTCGAAGATCGCGAAAGAACGTACGCCCCGCAAGGGACCCACATGCCGCGTCTGCGGCTCGCGGTTGATGGATTCGACGGCGACGCTGCTCGGTCGGTGCGCGGGGTGTCCGTCGGACCTGGACGAGAACCTCCTGGTCGCACTCAAGGAGTGGCGCCGGGCCCGCGCCCAGGCGAAAAAGGTCCCGCCCTTCGTGGTCTTCTCCGACAAGACGCTCACCGCGATCGCCGAACAACGGCCCACGGACACCGCTGCGCTGGTGTCGATCTCGGGGATCGGGGCGCAGAAACTCGACGAGTACGGCGAGGATCTCCTCGATCTCGTCAAAACCGCAGGTCAAAAATAGGTTGTGCGCTTTCTGGCGTACCGTTTAGGCTGATCTCCGTCAGCACACGGGTGGGAAACACTCTTGTGCCCACCAGGAGCCCATCGCTCATGTGGGAGCCGTCGAGAAGAGAGAGGAGCGGATCAGTGAACGGAAGCACCGTGAACCAGGCCGGCATCGCCGTGCCTGCGGCCAAGCCGAATCAGGCACACGCCGTCGTTCTGCGCGCCCGTCGCAACCGCTCCTGGCTGCCTGCAGTCTGCGCACGTCCGGTCGCCACTCGCGCGACCATTCCGGCACCGCCGGCCGACGCAGCGGCCCTCCCGGCGATCGCACAGCCCGCAGCGGCAGTGCATCCGGCAGCAGTCGCCGCGGCGGCAGCAGCGCACGTAGCGCCGCCGGCAACAGCTGCAGCAGCCCCCTCGCCGCATGGGTTCCCCGTACCGACACCGATTCTCCGGAGTTAGACCTCCGAGAACTTCGGGCCACGGGCGAATCGCAGAGGCGAAACCCGTGGCCCTCTTTTTGTCACCGAGCATCATCCCGGCAGGGATTCTCGGACCGGCAGCCACATCGAGGACATGGGTCACCAATCCCAAACGAGCAGATGTGGAGAAACCAATGACTGTCGATTGCGTACTCGAGTCCTGTCTCTCGGCGGACCGCGCAGCGACCGCCCAGCTCGACCTTCCCTGCCAGGTGGCCGACGCCGACCTGTGGTTCGCCGACAATCCCCGCGACCTCGAGCGTGCCAAGGCAATGTGTGCCGACTGCCCGCTGAAGACCCAGTGCTTGCAGGCGGCCCTGGATCGCGCCGAGCCCTGGGGCGTGTGGGGCGGCGAGATCTTCGAACGCGGCGCGGTGATCGCACGCAAGCGGCCTCGCGGCCGGCCGCGGAAGAACGCAGCCTGAGACAGAGAACAGCGACGCCGCGAGCAGTTGCTCGCGGCGTCGCTGTTCTGGTCGGGGGGATCAGTCGCCCAGACCGGGCACCCATTCCTCCATGATGGCGCGGTACGGTGCGTGCGCCTCGAGCTGCGAGGCGATCCCGACACAGCCGCCGAGCACACGGAACACCATCACGAACCGCTTGGGCACGTTGAGGTTCCGCGAAGTCTTGTAGACCTCGCCGCGCACGTCGGTCGCCTTGCCCGCGGCACGCTGCATCCACTTGCGTGTGAAGTGGAACGACTCGGAGTACAGCGGGTCGACGTACGGCCGCAGGTACGCCTCGAGGTCGGCGCTGGTGACCTTCGACGCATGCGACGGGCGGATGAACTCCGCCTCGACCATCAGTTCCTTGAGTTCGTCGTACTTCTTGTCGCGGGCGAGTCGCAGGATCGGCCCGGTCTCCGGAGGCAGTCCGCCGGGGTAATGGCCGACCGCACCGAAGTCGAGGACGCCGAACCGGCCGTCATCGGCGATGAAGAAGTTGCCCGGATGCGGATCGCCGTGGAGCAAGCCGACCCGGTAGGGCGAGCTGACCTCGAACTCGGCCATCTTCGCGGCCGCGTTGTCGCGGGTCTTCTGGTCGCCGGTCGTGATGACCTTCGACAGCGCGATCCCGTCGACCCACTCCGAGACCACGACCTTGGGTGCGCTCGCGATCACCTTGGGGATCAGGAAGTCCGGATGCCCGTCGTACACCTTGGCGAAGGCCCGCTGGTTCTCGGCTTCGCGAGGTAGTCGAGTTCGGCCTCGGTGCGGTCGATGAGTTCGTCCATCATCGCCTTGACGTCGGTGCCCGGCGACAGCCGCTGCAGCAGTCCCGACATGCGCGACAACGTCTTCAGGTCCGCCTTGAGCGCGTGGTCGGCGCCCGGGTACTGGACCTTGACTGCGACCTCGCGCCCGTCGGACCACACACCCTTGTGCACCTGGCCGATTGACGCCGACGCCGCCGGCTCGTCGGAGAACTCCTTGAAGCGCTCACGCCAGCGGGTACCGAGCTGCTGGTCGAGCACCTTGTGGACCTTGTCGGCCGACATCGGCGGTGCTTCCGCCTGGAGCTTGGTGAGTGCCTCCCGGAACGGTTCACCGAATTCGTCGGGGATCGCGGCTTCCATGATCGACAGCGCCTGGCCCACCTTCATGGCGCCGCCCTTGAGCTCACCGAGGACCGCGAACAGCTGTTCCGCGGACTTCTCGAGGAGTTCCTGGTTGACCTCGTCCTTGTCTTTGCCGACCATGCGCTTGCCGAGCCCCGCCGCCGCACGTCCGGCCATACCGATGGGGAGAGAAGCCAACTTCGCGTTGCGACGACCCTGCCCCCGAGTGATGTCGGTCATAGCATCCTTTCCGCGTCACACAATAGACGACTTGAGCTGTTCGTCTCGCATCGCACGACAATCGCAGCTTGGGTGGGGTAACCATTCTCGGCGGTCCACTCGCACAGGATCATCGCGGAACTCCAATACCTGATTCAACAACTGCGGCGTGCCCCGCGCTGCGGCGGGGGAGGGCCGACGCAGCGCAGTGACCAGACGTTCGATCTGCCCGTGCGCGATCGCGGCGGTAGGCCGCACGATCGCGGGGTCGGGATCGCCGGGCGCGCGGATGAGCTGCACCGCCATCATCGGCCATTCCGGGTCGGCGTCCGAGCGATGGTGATCGGCGCACATCAGACAGCTCGACAGTCCCGGCAGGACGAGAGGGCCGACGATCCCGACGCCGTCGCGCGCCCGGACCAGCAGATGCGGAATCCGGGCCCTCGTCAGGGCGAAGACGACCCGTGGGTCGTGGACGAGGAAGTCGCTGAGGATCACGAGTCTGGTGTCGACGGTGTCGAGCGAGCCGTCGGCGCGTCGGCGCATCGTCCGCTGGACGTGCAGGCCCTGCGCCCGCAAGGACGCACCCAAGAGATCCGACAAAGGTCCCTGACCGTGGATCTGTATCCGGAACTCGGTCGGATCCGGACTCGCCGACGATGTGTCGGCCTCGCCACCCGTGATCGTCCGCCCGGCCGCGGTCAGACCGTCGAGGAGCGTCCGGATCTCGTCGTCGGCGAGCCCGGCCGCCGACGCCCGACGGATGAGTAGTTCCGGCGTGCACGGGCGTTCCAGCGTCCGCAGCATCGCCGCGACCGAATGCGCCGAGATCGCGTCGTCGAGCTCGATGATCACGCTGCCGGCCGGATCGATCCCCACATGCACCCGGTTGCCAGGCCGCACCAGGATCGATGTTCCCGGCCGGATGCGCGGGACCGTGATGGACATGACGCAACTCTGCCAGCGAAAACACCTCGCCGAGGTCGGTCGGGCCGGTTATCCACAACATGGGCGCGTACGGCGTCGACTGTGGAGTTATGAGCCGGCCTGACCGCTCTGTCCGTTCGGCCCGTCGTCCCCGGACTCGGTGTCGTCCTGTTCGGCGAGAGACTTCTCGAGCTGCGCGATGGCGTCGTCGAGTTCGGTGTCCTTGTGCAGGAGACGGTCGATGAATGCGGCCGGGTTGTCCAGATCGTCGGAGTCGGGCAGCAGGTCGGGGTGCGCCCAGACGCCGTCGCGGGTCGACAGATCGGTGGCCTCGAAGACCCGGCGCCACAGCTCTGATGCCTCACGCACCTTGCGCGGACGCAGTTCCAGGCCGACGAGGGTCGCGAAGGTCTGCTCGGCGGGGCCGCCCGAAGCGCGGCGTCGGCGGATGGTCTCGGTCAGTGCGCCGGTGCTCGGGATGCGGTCGCCGAGTGCCCGGGTCACGACCTGCTCCACCCAGCCCTCGACGAGAGCCAGGAGCGTCTCGAGGCGGCCGAGCGCGGCCTTCTGCTCGGGCGTGGTGGTCGGCTCGAACGACGTCGACGAGCTGATGAGCTCCTCGAGCTTCGACGGATCCGACAGCAGTTCGGTGGGATCGATGTTCGCCGTGGCGTCGGTGATCCCGCTGAAGTCGATGCTGATCCCGCGTGCGTACTCCTCGACCGTCGACAACAGGCGCTGACGCAACCAGCCGACGTGCGTGAAGAGCCGGACGTGCGCGGCCTCGCGCGCGGCGAGGAAGACGATGATCTCCTGGCCGGGCTGCTCCAGACCTTCGGCGAACTTCGCGATCGCCTCGGGGAGCAGGACCGCGATGCCCTCGGGTGCCAACGGCAGACCGATGTCGGTGGAGGTGAGCACCTCCTTGGCGAGCTGACCGAGACCCTGGCCGAGCTGCGTCCCGAAGGCCATTCCGCTCATCTGCGTCAGCATGCCCAGCATCGGGCCGGCGAACTGCGCGGCCTCGGCGGGGAGGTTGTCCTGCCAGGTGCGCGCGAGCTGCTCGGCGACCGGGTTGCACAGACCCTTCCAGGTGTCCATCGACTCCTCGAGCCACTGCACCGGGGTCCACGCGACGGTCTGGGTGACGCCACTGGGGAAGGTCGTCGCGTCGTCGAGCCAGACGTCGGCCAGTCGCACGGCATCGGCCGACGCCGAGATCTCCTTCTCCAGGATCGGTGTGAACGAACCGATCTGCTGGCGGGCGAGATTGGTGGCGACCTGATAGTTCACCGGACCGCCGCCGCCACCGGCCATCCCGGCCCCCATACCGCTGAACATGCTGCCGAGTTGGGAGAACATCTGGCCGAGCATGTTCGGGTCGAGGTTCGACGGGTCGAAGTCGCCGAAGCCCTGGCCGCCGCCGGAACCCTGTCCGCCCATTGCGAATCCGAACGGGTTGGCGCCACCGAAGGGGTTGCCGGGGTTGTCGCCCGGCTTGTCCTTGTCGCCGCTGTTCTTGTCGCGGTCGTCGTCGCCGTTGCCGGACGCCGAGAAGCCGAAGGGCAGATCACTCATACGTCCACCGTACCGCCCGGACAGGCGCGTTCACGGCGTCGGATGTTCGCCGTGCGCGTAGCGACGCCGGGACCGTCCCCGGAGGTCGGGGCACTATCGTGTGCGGAATGAGTTCGAGCCCTCGCTTCCGCCGGATCGCCACCGCTGCGGTCAGTGCCCTGGTGTTGCTGGCGTTGCTCGTCGTCGGCACGCAGGTGCAGGTGCCCTACGCCGCGCTCGGTCCCGGTCCGACGCTGAACACGCTGGGCATGACGAAGGTCGAGCAGGACGGCAAGGTCGTCGAACGCAGGGTCGTACAGATCGATGGTGCCCCCGTCGACAAGACCACCGGCAACCTCAACCTGACGACGGTGTCGGTCAGCGACGGGCTCACACTCTTCGACGCACTGGGCATGTGGCTGTCCGGGAAGTACGCGCTGACCCCACGTGACGAGGTGTATCCGCCGGACCGCACCACCGAGCAGGTGCAGGAGGAGAACGCCCTGCAGATGACCGGATCGGAGGAGAACGCCACCGTCGCGGCGCTGCGTTTCCTCGACCGTCCCACGGTCCTGCGGATCGCCGGTGTGGGCGCCGAGGGCCCGTCGGCCGGTGTCCTGCAGGCCGGTGACGTGGTCACCCGGGCCGGGGGCGTCGAGGTCGAGACGAGCGAGGAACTGCGCGACGTCGTCTCGAAGAACCCGCCGGGCACGGTGCTGCCGCTGGAGATCGTGCGACAGGGCACGCCGCAGACGGTGAGCGTCACGCTCACCGCGCATCCCGACGACGCGAAGGCCGGATTCCTCGGGGTCGCGGCCGAGGTCGCCAATGCCGACCCGTCGCTGAAGGTCACCTACACCGTCGGCGACATCGGCGGGCCGTCGGCGGGCATGATGCTGGCGCTGTCGGTCATCGATCAGCTGAGCCCGGGCGAACTGACCCACGGCAAGTTCATCGCGGGAACCGGCACGATCACCGCAGACGGGGACGTCGGGCCGATCGGCGGCATCACCCACAAGACCCGAGCTGCGCACGACGCCGGTGCCACGGTGTTCCTCGTCCCGGCCCGCAACTGTGCGGAGGCCGTCTCCGACCGTCCCGACGGCCTCGAACTGGTGAAGGTCGAGACGCTCGACGGCGCGGTCGAGGCGCTGGATGCGGTCGGCGAAGGTCGTCCTGCCCCGACCTGCTGAGTCGGCCGAACTCGGTCCGGCGGTTCAGGCCCCGGGGTCGTCGGGAGTGAAGGTACCGGCGAGCGCCGCGCGCAGCTCGGTCCCGAGCTGCGGATGCGTGAGGGTCTCGATCTCCTCGCCGGGCTGATGGCGTAGCCGCATGATCGCGAGGTCCGGGCCGCCGCGCAGCACGCCCGCCACCAGACGCGCCTGCTCCGACGCGCCATCCGAATCGCCTGCGGCCGGGTCGGTTCCGTCCACGACGTAGCGCGGCGTGCCGTCATCGCCGGGCGCCGGGGGAGCGACCACGATCTCGATGGCCACCGCGGCGCCGGCGACCGCGTCCGGCCAGACCGCCGAGGCGAGGAACGCGTCGAGGTCGGGGCACTCCTGCTCGATCGGCGTGAGGACGGAATCGGCGTCGTCTCCGAGAACGTCCGGTGCCTGCTGCGCCAGGACCGCGGTCGGTGCGAGGGCGAACACCGACGGCTCCTGGCCCCAGCCCGCGGCGTCGACGTGGTCGAGGATCTCGCTCAGCGCGCTCCCGAGGTCGTCGGTGGAGAAACCGCGGGGCGTCGAAGGGGGTGTTTTGGGGTCGGACACCCGCCCATCTTGCCCCGACGAGGCCCGTACCACGACCCCGGGGAACCCGTTCCGACCCCGGATCGTTGTCCCGAAGCCCGAGTGTGATCGGCACCCGGGTGGTGCCAGTACAGTGGGCACCACGCCCAGGCTGCTCGTCACGCAGGGCGTTGTCCGGATTGAGAGCTTTGGAGAGTGGGTCTGGTGGGCGTCCGAGGGCCGGCAGGAATGCCGACACTGTCACGCAGGAGCAAGATCGTCATCGGACTCGGCGTTGCCGTGCTGGTCCTCTTGCTCATCGGACCACGACTGATCGGTCTTGCCACCGACTGGCTGTGGTTCCGCGACGTCGGGTATTCGAGCGTGTTCAGCACGGTCATCTGGACCCGCGTCATCCTCTTCCTGATCACGACGCTCGTCGTCAGCGTGATCGTCTTCGCCGCGGTCGCCCTCGCGTACCGGTCACGGCCGGTCTTCGTGCCGACCGCGGGCCCCAACGACCCGCTCGCGCGCTACCGGACCGCCGTCATGACCAAGGTCCGCTGGTTCGCGGTGCTGCCGGCCCTGATCATCGGCGCACTCGCCGGTCTCGTCGCGCAGGGTTCCTGGGCCACGGTCCAGATGTTCCTGCACGGGACCCCGTTCGGTCAGAAGGACCCGCAGTTCAACCTCGACATCGGCTTCTACGCCTTCGACCTGCCGTTCTATCGGTTCGTGCTGAACCTGCTGTTCGTCGTGGTCGTCGTGGCGTTCCTGGCCAACCTGGTCACCCACTACATCTTCGGCGGCATCCGACTCGGTCAGGGCGGGGGATCGGTCACCATGGCCGCCCGCATCCAGCTCGCGGTCCTGGCCGGGACCTTCCTGCTGCTCAAGGCGGCGGCGTACTGGCTCGACCGTTACAACCTGCTGTCGAGTTCGCGGAAGTCCGAGATCTTCCCGGGCGCCAGTTACACCGACATCAACGCGGTGCTGCCGTCCAAGCTCATCCTGATGGCGATCGCGATCATCTGTGCCGTCGCCTTCTTCGCCGCCGTCGTGCTGCGTGACCTTCGTATCCCTGCCCTCGCAACCGTGCTGATGCTGTTCTCGGCACTGCTGATCGGCGTGGGCTGGCCGCTGACCATGGAGCAGTTCTCGGTGAAGCCGAACGCTGCCCAGAAGGAGGCCGAGTACATCCAGCGGGCCATCAACTCCACGCGGGAGGCCTACGGCATCGGGCCGGACAAGGTCATCACGCAGAAGGACTGGACGGCCCAGCCGGCGAACCCCGCGCTCGTCAACAGCGACACCCCGACGCTGTCGAACGTGCGCATCCTCGACCCGAACGTGGTCTCGCCGACGTTCATCCAGCAGCAGCAGCGGCAGAACTTCTACGGCTTCCCGACCCAGCTCGCGGTCGACCGCTACAAGATCGACGGCGAACTCCGCGACTTCGTGGTCGCAGTGCGTGAACTCGACCCGAGCCGGTACCTCGAGAACCAGCAGAACTGGCTGAACAAGCATCTCGTGTACACGCACGGCAACGGCTTCGTCGCCGCGCCGGCGAACCGGGTGAACGAGTCGGTCGACGAGAACGACATCGACGGTGGTGGCGACCCGTTCTACTACGTCAGCGACACCACGAACTACCAGACCGAGGCGTACAAGCGTGACGCCCCGATCAAGGTGACGCAGCCGCGTATCTACTTCGGTGAGCTGCTCGCCAAGATCGATCCCGACTATGCGATCGTCGGTTCCGAGGGCGGCGAACCCCGCGAGCACGACATGGGTGACGCCAAGTACACCTACCAGGGCCCGGCGGGCGTCCCGCTGAGCAACTGGTTCAGCCGACTGCTCTATGCGGGCAAGTACGCGGAGCGCAACTTCCTGCTGTCGGGGGAGATCACCTCGGCGTCGAAGATCATCTACAACCGCGACCCGCGGGACCGCGTCAAGCAGGTCGCGCCGTGGCTGACCGTCGACTCCAAGACCTATCCCGCGGTCATGGAGGACGGCTCGATCAAGTGGATCGTCGACGGGTACACCACCCTCGACAACTTCCCTTACTCGCAGCCGACGTCGCTGCAGAGCGCGACCGCCGACGCCCAGGATCTCAATCCCGGACAGACCGGACGCACGCAGGTCAACAAGACCGTGTCGTACGTCCGCAACTCGGTGAAGGCCACGGTCGACGCCTACACCGGTGACGTCCAGCTGTACGAGGTCGACACCGAGGACCCGGTTCTCAAGACGTGGATGAAGGTCTTCCCGGATTCGGTCGCCTCGCGTGCCGAGTTCGACAAGCAGACCTCACTCCGCGAGCACGTCCGGTACCCGGAGGATCTGTTCAAGATCCAGCGGGCGCTCCTGACGCGCTACCACGTCGACACCCCGGGGACCTTCTTCCAGGCGAACGACTTCTGGTCGGTGCCCTCCGATCCGACGAGCCCCGACGCCGAACAGCGCGGACTCGATCAGCCACCGTACTACTTCGTGGCCTCGGATCCGGAGAGCAAGCAGGCATCGTTCCAGCTCACCTCGGTGCTCACCCGACTCAACCGGCCGATCCTCGGTGCCTACATCACCGTCTCGTCGGACCCGTCGAACTACGGGCAGATCACCGTCAAGGAGCTCCCGAGCAACAGCCAGCGTTCGGGACCGAAGCAGGCCTTCAACCCGATGAAGACCGATGGTCGAGTCGCCGAGTCGCTGAAGTCACTCGAGAACACGGCGAAGGTCACGTTCGGCAACCTGCTGACGCTGCCGGTCGGCGACAACGGAATCCTCTACGTGGTCCCGATGTACGCCCAGGCCCAGGGCGAAGAGGCCTTCCCGCGGCTCTTCCGGGTGATCACCCGCTATGAGCCGAAGGAGCGTGAGGCCCGGATCGGTTACGCACCGACAACGGCCGAGGCGCTGCGCCAGGTCGGGATCACGCCGGCCGCCGGTGTGGTTCCAGGTGAACAGCAGTCCGAGGGCGCGCCGGACCAGTCCGAGCAGCAGGGTGGGACGACCAACCCGCAGCTGCCGACGCCGCCGCAGGGCGGAACGCCTGAACGCGACGCCGCGGTGAAGGCGATCGGGGATGCTCTCGGTGCGCTGCGCGATGCGCAGACCAAGGGCGACTTCGCCGGCTACGGCCAGGCCCTCGATCAGCTGAACAAGGCTGTCGCGCAGTACGAATCACTGCCCGAGCAGAACTAGCCGGACAGAATCCGATCGATGCGCCCCGGTGAGGGGCGCATCGATCGGGAGAAGGAAGCCGAGCGCTGCGTGCGTCGGGTATCGCTAGCCGCGATACTTGCGCACGTAGCGCTCTTTCTCGTCCGGGGTGTTGTCCGGCAGAACCGGGCTGTGGTGATACCGGTGGCCGATGGTGTAGAAGATCGAGATCGCGCAACCGAACGCGGCGACCATGACCAGCGCGAAGAGGACTGCGTGGCCCGTGTTGCCGGCGGCCATGTGGACCAGCCACAACGCCGCGGACAGGAAGCCGCCAAGTGCGAGTACGAAGCCGATGAAACTCATCGGGTGGTTGCCATGGCTCTCATGATGGAAATGGGCGGACATGGTTCCCTCCTCGGTAGTGGGTCAGCCCGGATCGGGTAGCGCCGAGTGTACGCCCGAGAGTGACTCAGCTCACAACGGTCGGCGCTGCTGTTGCCGGACGTGGCGGCGCAGTGACCTCCCCTTTACCCCCATCGGTGACCGCCATCACAGGTATTCGTGCTGGTCACAGGCGGTTGCGGAATCGATTTGCATCGCTGACAAACGCGTGTGTAACGTTGTCTTCACCAACGCGGGGTGGAGCAGCTCGGTAGCTCGCTGGGCTCATAACCCAGAGGTCGCAGGTTCAAATCCTGTCCCCGCTACCAACACAAGAACCCCCGCCCGGGACGCCCGGGCGGGGGTTCTTGCATGTGTGCCCAAGGTTCGTGGCTCGCCGGCCTGGGGAGGGCGGACAACTCGGGTGGTTCCCAGCAGGGGATCACCCGTAGAGCGGGTCGGCTTCCGCCATGGCGTGCACGCCGACCTCGCTGTTGGTCCTCGAACGAAGCTACTGACCAGGCGATTTGACGCTGGCGACCCACGTGCGTAACTTATGTCGAGTCAGCGAGCCACGGCGCCGCCCCGGAGGACCTGAGAGGGTCTGACTGGTGGGGAGTGGAGACCGGGTTTTTCGTTGGCCGCCCCTGATCTTCTGGTTCGAGACTTGGTGTCTCGGGCTGGGTGTGTGGGGTTGCTGGACTGTCCTGGTGCGCGGATCTTCGGATTTTGCGGGCGGGGTTTGGGTCTGGTAGGCTGGAAGAGTTGCCCCGGAGACGGGGTGGCGGTGGAAAGTCAGAACGAAGTCTGCTGGTGAAAGCCCTTGTGGGGGTGAGTGGCTGGTGGGTGTGTGTTCTTTGAGAACTCGATAGTGTGATGATGAATTGTCTGATGCCATTTTGGCATCGTGCATTCTTTATGGATGTAGATGTTTGTTTTTTGTGTGGCGCTCGGCTTTGTCTGGGTG
>NZ_MKKG01000065.1:0-2698 GCF_001942325.1 Gordonia sp. CNJ-863 | reverse complement strand
GGCCGCCTGGAACACCTCCGCGGGATCGCGTTGGGCTTCCGCAACCTCAACCACTACATCTTGCGGTCACTCATCCACTCCGGCGGCCTCGCACAACACCTCGACGCACTCTGAATCAGGAAGAGCCGGCATATTCTTGGCCATACGTGGGAGATACCGCTGAGGAATCGATAGTGTGGGCGCCAGACAGAACGGCGCTCGAATTTCTCCTCGCATACCGGCTTGTGTAGTCGCTCAGTTGGCATGCCGGAGACGGCCTTTCTGTGAGATCGCGTCATCGAGGTCCCTGCACAGGCGAGCGATAAAGCTGGCGTACGCGGACCGAGGTGCCGAAGCTGCTAATCGCTGGCAGTGTCCGTGGGGCCTCTACTGTGCAGACAATCGGAGTAGTCGGGAGTCCAAGGGGCGCCGCGACTCGTATTATGGCAGTCCGCGGTGTGGTATTTGGCTTATCGATCAGCCGGTGTTCAGACCGCGGGTAGCCGTATTGGGTAGTAACGGTCCGTGAAGTCGGCGAAGAGCGGTAGTCAGTAGTGCCGCTTACATACGTCGAAAGTTGTACGGGAACTGCAACGATTGGCAGTCCCTCGAAGTCGTTGCGCCACCAAACTACTCGCCTCTACTTAGGACTCGCTCGTACCGCTTGGCGCCGCTACGGATCGCGCTGAACGAGAGGTTGTCTGATGGGCGATTTGTGCATGTTCAGACTCGGAACCGTTCGCTCTTTCGCCCGCGTGCGACCGTTTACTGCGAAGCTTGGCGAGCGGCTCTTCTACAAGTTTGAACATCATCCACGCTAGAAATGTTGTAATCACGAAAGAAGCGAGTGTTGATAGGTATCCGTTCATCTCGAACTGTGAGTCGATTGCCCAGATTACCAAGTAGTGAACGAGATAGAATGAATACGAAATGCGGCCAAGCCAGTCTACAATTCGCCAGTTGAGAGGACGGAATATCCACCAGTGGGCATACCGAATGGCGGGAATGACAACGAGTCCGATTCCCAGGGACTGGAGGGTATAACCGATATGCGACTCAAAGCCAGTGCCAAGATTGGCTGCAACGATCAGGGCTGCACCCGCCGGCGCGGCAAACCATTTCCATAGCGTGACGGTGCCACGTGTCTTGTCAAGAGCGGGATTAAACGCGACAGCAAGGACGCATCCCCAGAGGAGGGCATCTGCGCGCGTGTCGGTACGGGTATTTAATGGCTGCCAAGCTACGCCTGCATCAAAATAGAGATGGGACCGCCACCCTAGAATCACCGTGCAGGCTGCTACGAGTATGGCGGCCTGTACCATCCGGTTTGGTATCCACTTTCTCAGTGCAATATATATCAATGGGAATACTATGTAGAAATGTTCCTCGACCGAGAGTGACCATAGAACGAATAGTGGTTCAGGTATGGCGGCAAAATCAAAAGCTCGTGCGTAGTTGGTCGCAAACAGAAGCATGATTGCGATCTGTTGACCTGAAATTGTAAAGTCGATGACTCCGACTTGAATAAGTATTGCGCCCACGAGAATGGTAACCACCATTGGTGGGATGATTTTTAGGAAACGGCGGTAGTAAAAGTCCTTCAAAGAGATTGTGTTATGTCGGTCATACTCTCGGCGAAGAAGTGTTGTTATCAGATAGCCGCTAATGAAGAAGAAGATCGTAACGCCGATCCCGCCGCCTACGGTGAGCTCTAGTGCCTTTGCGTGGCCTATAAACACGACAAGGATTGAGACAGCGCGGAGGCCGTTGAGCGAGGGGATGTGGAACCGAGCAGTCTGATTCACATGCGAAGTTTAGTTCACTCGGTGGCTCTGTGCAGCATCGGGGGCGTGTGGGTAGGTGAGGTCGTTGAATGCATGTTTATTAAAGTTGAACTTCGGGTTTTGGTTCTAGGCGGGTGACTGTCCAGGGCTCAACTTATACACGGGACTATGGGCACCATACTCCCGTGTATAGACCGCAAGATCCGAGGCGTCTGAGAGCTATCCGCACGACGGGACATTGACCTTGGAAATATGGACCATCGCTTCAGCGATCGGCATCTGTCCGATTGCGGCGGGGACCTCGATCAAGGCGAGCGGTCGCGGATTCGCCAGAACCTAGCCGGCAATGGGATCGACTGCAGTGACACATGCGCCTTGCGAGTCGTTTGGCGGCGTCTCACATTGGATCAAATGCCAGCGCCGTGATCGACTCGAGGGTGGTGCAGCAACGCGGCTACAGGCTCTCTGTCCTAGTGGTTCTTGCGATCGATCACGACTGGCTGCTGTCCGGCGGTGTCCCCACATATCAGTGGTCGCGGGACTCATCGGTGACTGCGTGTTGACACGGGTTCTTGCCGACCGATCGACGACACATTCACCATGGTGACGTGGGGCGCTCTTCTTGATGGACAGCCGAGTAGGTCGGATCGCAAAGGGTGGCGCCCCCGCGTTCCTGATTTGGGGTGATGCACGGGACCCGTTGAGCAGGAACGAAATGTGGGCCTGCTCATCTGAGGGGGACCCATTCGATGGTCCAGTCGCTATGCGGCTTGAGGTTGGTGGGTCGTGGTCCACTGTAGGGCGAACTCGGCGGGGGTGAGTCCGTGGTGGGCCGAATGGGGTCGGTTGGCGTTGTAGTCGATCCTCCAGTCTTCGATGATGACCCGGGCTTCGCGCAGGGAGTCAAAGCGCCAGGAGTTGAGCAGCTCGTCGCG
>NZ_MKKG01000064.1:0-2829 GCF_001942325.1 Gordonia sp. CNJ-863 | reverse complement strand
CGGGAGCGCCGATCTGCAGGGGCAGTACGAAGTTGGCGAAGCCGATCACGATGGGGGTGGCATACATCAGCAGCATGATCGTGCCGTGCATGGTGAACAGCTGGTTGTACTGCTCGGTCGAGAGGAACTGCATGCCCGGCGTCGTGAGCTCGCCGCGCATCAGCAGCGCCATCAGGCCGCCGATGAGGAAGAACGCGAAGCACACGACGATGTACATCATGCCGATCAACTTGTGATCGGTCGTGGTCAGCAGCTTGTAGATGAATGACCCTCTGGACTTGCGCCGCTCGGGGTAGGGCCGCGTAGCGACCACCTCGGGTGGGCGCGGGGACACCGCGGTCATCAGGCCTCCATCTGAGTCGGACAAACGGTGGCCCTGATCGAGCAACACGCGCATCCTGCGTGCGACTTCCCGGGCCGTAACTACGGACTGTAGTCGATTAACTACTAGGTAGCATAGTTGGGCCCGGAATCCCGAATCTCGGGCGAGTACCGACATGGCGGCAACGAAAAGTCGGCTCCCTCACCAATATCAGGCGCGGAGGGTCATCGCGGTTACGCGGCGCTGCTCCCTACCGCCAGAGGTCTGCACTTCCGCTGCTCGGCGGTTCGTTGGGAGGGATAGTAGGTTCGCCGTCGGCGGGCAGACGGACGCCGCGTTCGGCGAGCCAGCTCACCGGGTCGAGGGCAGCACCGGATGCATCGGCCACCTCGAAATGCAAGTGGGGGCCGGTTGAGTTACCTCGGTTGCCAACCGTGGCAATGGGTTGGCCGACCGTGACCGGAGCCGCTACCTCGATGAGGTTGTCGTCGTTATGGCCGTAGGTGGTGACTGTTCCATCGGCATGTCGGATACGTACCCACAATCCGAAGCCTTGGGCAGGGCCGGAGTTGATCACTTCGCCGTCGGTGACCGCGAAAATCGGCGCGCCGAGGTCGTTGCCGATGTCCATGCCCTGATGACCTCGACCGTCACCGAAGGTGGAGGTGATTCGACCATTCGTCGGAGCGACTACGGACCCCGGCGACGGCGACGAATAGACGGGTGGACCGTTCGGTGCGGGATGCGGGGTCGCAGGATCGTGGGGACGCATCTCAAATGCCAGCAGCGCCAGCAACCGCCCGATCGGTAGCGCGTCGACAACCAGTTCGGCGGCTGCTCGTCCCGCACTGAGAACGGCGGCAAAGCAACCCACCGCAGTGATGGGGTCATCCGTTGGCTCCGACGGCTCGACTGGGCGCGCACGATCGGCCAGACATGTGCTGACGGTCCGGATCTCGTCGGCTAGTTCCCCCATCGCCGGCCCCCCCAAGGATGCCGAGATCGTCTCGGCGACCAGTTGGGCGAACTGCTGGGCCACATGGGTGTCATCTGCGTCGGCGCGCGCTCGAGCGTCAAGCGAGAGGCTCAGCAGAACCGCAGCAACAATTCCCACGGCCCCCAGCCTCAGACAGGGCCGTGCAACGCCGCAGCGGCGAATGAGGGACGACATAGGCATGCCAGCGAGACCTTCCGGAGACGGGCGCGACGCACTGACGTTCAGCACCGCACGCCAGGTGCACATGAGGCCCCGATTGGCAGCCCTCCGTTCGAACCATAGGCCCCACAGGTCACAGCAGTAACACGATCCGGTTGAGCGTCAGTCGCAACTGGCGGCCTCTATTACTAGGGAACGTAGTTGCAGATAAGCAATGATGCCCAGCCTCGGGACCTCGACCGAATCAAGCGTAATCACAGCTGAGCGCACCGATACGTCAGATGAACGCGGCAGAACCCTCGCCGCGGGACGTGGGCCTACGGGCCGGTGCAGATCGCAAAAACTACGGCTATGTTGACAACGCGAACGTTAATCTACCACGCTGCGTAGTAGATCAAGGTCAAGGAGTGCTGGTGCAGCAGGAGAGAAGGATATCCGCGGTGCGGGCGGCAATCCTGGCGCTGATGTGCGTGGTGCCGTGGGTAGCGTCGGGTTGTGGTAGCGCTGGCGACGACGCCGTTGCGCAGGGGGGAACCTTTCAGTTCGTCTCACCCGGCGGGCAGACGGTCATCACCTACGACCCGCCTGCAAGCCGTCAGAGGATCGCTGACGTCTCAGGCCCTGATGTGGTGACCGACCAGACCGTCGGACTCAACGACTTCGCAGGCAAAGTCGTCGTCATCAACGTATGGGGTTCGTGGTGCGGACCCTGCCGGGGAGAAGCCGACGACCTCGAGCATGTCTACGCCCAGAACAAGACCTCGGGGGTCGAGTTCCTCGGTATCAATCTGCGCGACAACCGGCAAGCGGCGAAGGACTTCATTGTCGACAGGAAAGTCGCCTTTCCCTCGATCTACGACTTTGCCGGCATCACTCTGGCTGCGCTGACCACTCCAACGTCGGTGGTGCCGACGACCATCGTGCTCGACCGCGACCACCGTCCGGCCGCGGTGTTCCTCAAGGCCATCACCGCCGACGAACTCGGGGCAACAGTTCAGCGCGTCGTCGCTGAGCCTGTGACACAACGCCCATGACGGCGCAGTCAGTCGAACTGCAAGCTCGGTCGGCGAGACGTTTGCTGACGTCGTCGCCAGCGGTCCGCTACTGCTGGCGCTGCTCGCATGCATGATCGCCGGGCTGGTGTCGTTCGCCTCACCGTGTGTGGTCCCGCTCGTCCCGGGGTATCTGTCTTATCTGGCTGGCGTGGTCGGCGCCGAGGCGCCGGCGGTGTCGGTGGGGGAGTCGAATAAACGGGGTCGCTCGCGTGTGGCGCTCGCCGCAGGCCTGTTCGTCATCGGTTTCACCGTGGTTTTCGTGGCAGCGACCGCCACAGTACTTGGGGTCACCACGA
>NZ_MKKG01000063.1:0-2840 GCF_001942325.1 Gordonia sp. CNJ-863 | reverse complement strand
CGGGAGCGCCGATCTGCAGGGGCAGTACGAAGTTGGCGAAGCCGATCACGATGGGGGTGGCATACATCAGCAGCATGATCGTGCCGTGCATGGTGAACAGCTGGTTGTACTGCTCGGTCGAGAGGAATTGCATGCCCGGCGTCGTAAGTTCTCCGCGCATCAGCAGCGCCATCAATCCGCCGATGAGGAAGAACCCGAAGCACGCGACGATGTACATCATGCCGATCAGCTTGTGATCGGTCGTGGTCAGCATCGTGTAGATGAATGACCCTTTGGCCTTTCGCCGCTCGGGATAGGGCCGCGTGGCGACCACCTCGGGCGGGCGCGGGGACACCGCGGTCATGAGGCCTCCATCTGACTCGGAAAATGGTGGCCCTGATCGAAGCAACACGCGCATCGTGCGTGCGACTTCCCGGGCCGTTACTACGGACTGTAGTCGATTAACTACTAGGTAGCATAGTTGGTACTGGAATCCCGAGTCTCGACCGGGAGGCGACAGAACCGCGGCGAAACGTCGCCTCCCTCATTGAGTTCGGCCCGACCGGTAAGTCGCGACCGTGCGCCGCAGCCACCCTTACCGCCAGAGGTCTGCGCTTCCGGTGCTCGGCGGTTCGTTGGGCGTGATAGTAGGTTCGGCGTCGCTGTCGGAGGGCAGACTGACGCCGCGTTCGGCGAGCCATCGCACCGGGTCGAGGGCGGCGCCGGATGCATCAGCAACCTCGAAGTGCAGGTGAGGCCCGGTCGAGTTGCCACGATTGCCCACCGTGGCAATGGGTTGACCGACCGTGACCGGTGCTGTCGCGTTGATGAGATTGTCGTCGTTGTGGCCGTAGGTCGTGATTGTTCCGTCGGCATGCCGGATGCGTACCCACAACCCGAAGCCTTCAGCTGGCCCCGAGTTGATCACTTCGCCGTCGGTGACCGCGAAAATCGGTGCCCCCAGGTCGTTGCCGATGTCCATACCCTGATGGCCGCGGCCGTCACCGAAGGTGGAGGTGACTCGGCCGTTCGTGGGAGCGACCACCGACCCCGGCGACGGCGACGAATAGACGGGTGGACCGGCTGGTGCCGGGTGCGCAGCCGCGGGATCATGGGGACGCATCTCGAAAGCCAGAAGCGCCAGCAACCGCCCGATCGGCAGCGCGTCGACAATCAGTTCGGCGGCTGCTCGTCCCGCACCGAGCACGGCGGCGAAGCATCCCACCGCAGTGATGGGATCCTCGGCTGGCACTGGCGGCTCGACTGGGCGCGCTCGGTCGGCCAGACATGTGCTGACTGTTCGGATCTCGTCGGCGAGGGTTCCCATCGCCGGGCCGCCCAGTGTTGCCGAGATCGTCTCGGCGACCAGTTGGGCGAACTGCTGAGTCACATGGGCGGTATCGGCGTCGGCTCGTGCTCGAGCGTCGACCGAGAAGCTCAGCAGAACCGCAGCAACGATTCCTGCGACCCCCAGTCTCAGACAAGGCCGTGGAGCGCCGCAGCGGCGGGTGAGGGACGACATAGGCATGCCAGCGAGACCTTCCGGAGACGGGCGCGACGCACTGACGTTCAGCACCACACGCCAGGTGCACATGAGGCCACGATCGGCAGCCCTCCGTTCGAACCATAGGCCCCACAGGTCACAGCAGTAACACGATCTGATTGAGTGCCCATCGCAATCGCGGGGCCTCTACTACTAGGTGATGTAGTTGCGGATGGGCAGTGACTGCCGAGTCGGGAAACACGCCCGAGTCCGAACGTATTAGCAGGTGGGCGTTCCTAACGCACTCGGTGAACGTCACACATGTACGCCGCAGAAAGTCGGCCACCGGTCGGGTGAGGGCCACAAAAACTATGCCTATGTTGACAAGTCGAATGGTGATCTACCACGCTGCGTAGTAGATCAACGTCGAGGAGTGCTGGTGCAGCAGGGGAGAAGGGTATCCGCGGTGCGGGCGGCGGTCCTGGCGCTGATATGCGTGGTGCCGTGGGTAGCGTCGGGTTGTGGTAGCGCTGGCGACGACGCCGTTGCGCAGGGGGGAACCTTTCAGTTCGTCTCGCCCGGCGGGCAGACGGTCATCACCTACGATCCGCCCGCGAGCCGTCAGAGGATCGCTACCGTCTCCGGCCCTGACGTGGTGACCGACCAGACCATCGGACTCGACGACTTCGCAGGCAAAGTCGTCGTCATCAACGTCTGGGGTTCGTGGTGCGGACCCTGCCGGGGAGAAGCCGACGACCTCGAGCATGTCTACGCCCAGAACAAGGCCTCGGGAGTCGAGTTCCTCGGTATCAATCTGCGCGACAACCGGCAGGCAGCGAAGGACTTCATTATCGACAGAAAAGTCGCCTTTCCCTCGATCTACGACTTTGCCGGTCTGACCCTGGCTGCGCTGACCACCCCAACGTCGGTGGTGCCGACCACCATCGTGCTCGACCGCGACCACCGTCCGGCCGCGGTGTTCCTCAAGGCCATCACCGCCGACGAACTCGGGTCAACAGTTCAGCGAGTTCTCGCCGAGCCTGTGGCACCACCCCAATGACCCCGCAGTCGGTCGAAGTGCAGGCCGCGGTCGGCGAGACGTTTGCCAACCTCGTCGCCAGCGGTCCGCTCCTACTGGCGCTGCTCGCGTGCGTGATCGCCGGACTGGTGTCGTTCGCCTCACCGTGCGTGGTCCCCCTCGTTCCGGGGTATCTGTCGTATCTGGCTGGCGTGGTCGGCGCCGAGGCGCCTGCGGTGTCGGTGGGGGAGTCGAATAAACGGGGTCGCTCGCGTGTGGCGCTCGCCGCAGGCCTGTTCGTCATCGGTTTCACCGTGGTTTTCGTGGCAGCGACCGCCACAGTACTTGGGGTCACCACGA
>NZ_MKKG01000062.1:0-3150 GCF_001942325.1 Gordonia sp. CNJ-863 | reverse complement strand
CGCGACGAGCTGCTCAACTCCTGGCGCTTTGACTCCCTGCGCGAAGCCCGGGTCATCATCGAAGACTGGAGGATCGACTACAACGCCAACCGACCCCATTCGGCCCACCACGGACTCACCCCCGCCGAGTTCGCCCTACAGTGGACCACGACCCACCAACCTCAAGCCGCATAGCGACTGGACCATCGAATGGGTCCCCCTCACAAGGCTCGGCTTCCGATCACAACCCGAACTCAGCGGGTGTGGTCACCGCCATGGACATTACCCACGACCCGGCTGCTGGCGTTGATGTCCAGGCCATAGCTGATGCTATTGCAGCTTCACGAGATGGCCGTGTGAAGTATCTAATTTTCAACGATCGCATCATGGTTCCATCGGACCACGGGTGGCGATGGGTGTTCCACTACGCAGGTTCTCATAGGCAGCATCTACACGTGTCGGTGTGGGGAAACTACGACGACCAGGCTGAGTGGAGTATTGGATTAACAAAAAAGGAGGTTGACACAGTGATTCCAACAGCAGATTTATTAAACGCCCTGTTCTGGCGGTTCAGGAAGCGACACGCTTCACCGGCAGAACAAGCAAAGTACGTGGGCAAGATCAGCTACAACGATTTGATCCCGCTGCTCAACACGGGGGATGAGGCAGACAGAACTGCGCGTCTTCTCGAGCTGGGCGATAGGGCAGATCGTGAGAGTTGGACTAAGCCGACGAACGATGAGTTCGAAGAATTGAAGCGAACTGTCTACGTTAAGAAGGAAAACAACTAAATTACTCATCAATGGAGGTGATATGAACGACACAGTAACCGCATACATTAGGACTTACGCGCCGCTGATCGCCGGCTTCGTCATTGGGCAAGCTGCGAACATAGGCCTGGACTTGGACACCGCCCAGGAGCCGCTCGTCGCGGTCATCACTGTCACTGCGGGCGCAGCCTACTACGCACTTGCACGGTTAGTCGGCCGACGATATCCAAAAGTCGAAGCCGTCATGTTGGGCTCGAGCAAGACCCCAACGTACTAGCCCAGACCGCACCAGACGCTGCCTATGCGCCCCGATACGTTCGGGGCGCAAGTTGTATAACTTACGTGTTCAGGCCCTCACACAAGCTGAACAAAGTTCTTATGCATATAGTGGTGTCATGGCCAGTCGAAAGATCACCACGTATGAGTACATGGACGACCTTGATGGGTCTGTCGTCGAAGAAGGAGAGATCGACACGGTCAGCTTCTCCTATCGAGGCACGGACTACGAGATCGACCTGAAGAGTGCGAACGCCAACAAGTTTGACACCGCGATCAAGAAGTACATCGACTCCGCCCGAAAGGTCGGACGCACCCGTGCCGGGGGTGGCACGCGACGCACCGGCACGGGGTCCGGACGGAGCAGAGAGCAGCTCGCAGCTATCCGCGAGTGGGCGAACAAGAAGGGCTACGAGGTCTCACCGCGTGGGCGTATCCCCGCGAACGTAATCGATGCGTTTGACGCGGCACACTAGATATAGCGTCGCTACACCACTTCTCCGGCACTAGACCGAGCGGGAGAGGTGGTGTTGTCGTATGTACAGCATCTACCTCTGTTAGCCGACCCATCGGTCGGTAGGGGAGGGGACTCTGCCCGCTAACTCGACCCCTGTTCAAGCTGACTCGCAAGCCGAGATGGGGGAGTGGAGCAACGCGCCCGCTTTGTCCGACTGCTCTGTTAGTTTGATCGCACTCAGCCAGGACAGGAGCATGATGGCGCGTCGGATGCGGATGAAGAGCTTCCAGAAGCAGCAGATGGATGATCGCTATCTGCCACACATCGAACCATTCAACAGGATGGTGGATGAGCTGAGTACGGTTGAGGAGTGGATGCCGTACGTTGCGCCGTTGTACGGGGGGATCAACGCGCGCGTCCTCGCGATCTTCCGCGACCCCGGTCCGAAGACCCAGGTTGGCTCCGGAAGCGGAATGCTGTGTGTAGAGAACGACGATCAGTCGGCCGAGCGTCACTACAACTTCTTGAAGAACGCGGGCATCGAGCACGATCAGTTGATGGTGTGGAACACCTATCCCTGGTACATCAACCGCAAGCCTTCGTCCCAGGAGATCGATCGCGGACTTGGGCCGCTGAAGCAGGTCGTGTCGCTCTGTCCGAACCTAGAAGTTGTGATGGCGCATGGTGGCGAGGCGCAAGTCGCTTGGCAGCGCTTCCGTCTGCGCAATCCTGACTTGGTTCGCGATATCACGACGATCGAGACCTACCACACAAGCCGTCAGGCCCTGCAGACGAACGTCCCAGGCGAGCGTGAACGACGCGAACGAAAGCTAGTCGACGACTTCGCTCGGGCGTCTGCACGACTACGTGGGGAGTGAGGGCGCGCCCTTACGTGGGACGACAAACCAGCTAGACCTTCCACTTGATCTCGATCAGTTTTACGTCGAACTTCCACTGCTTGTAGGTCGGCACCTTGTACCCTTCGGTGCTGCCGCGAGGGTGCACGCAGACTCGTTCGATGAGATGACCAAGGACGTCTCGTCGCCACTCGATCGACTCGCTGTCCCACTTCGTTCGCACGTCACGCCCGATGTCCATGCCGCCTAGCAGCGCGGTCGAAGTGAACTCATGGATCTGCTTCTCAGTGTCCGTGATCTCTGCCTTGGTTGACTCGCGTAGTGTCTCGAACTCGTCCCGGCTCAGCAGCTTGGTGACGTAGTAGTCGTGGTTCAGTTCGCTCATGCGGGCTTCCAGGATGCGCAGTTGCTGACCAAGCTCACGGGTCGGGTTGTTCGCCGACTTCTGTTGCTCAAGTGCCTGAGCGAGTTGCGGTGAGTCCAGGCGACACATCACGGCTTCGGTCACGAGATCGATGATCGGCGCGGTCATCCGGCTCACCTTGCCGCAGCCACTCGGCATGCCAGTGTCGACGTTCTTGCCGGGGCACCAAGCCTGCGGCTTGTAGGAGCCATCGCGTTGCTGTTTGGACTTGTGATACATACGCGCACCGCAGCTCCCGCAGTAGAGCATCCCTGACAGCAGGGCCTGGTGCACGGATAGGTGACAGGGTTAGTCACGCGGCCTGAGGGGCCTCGTGGTTGATGATGGTCTCGAATTCAATGGGGGTCAATCTGCCGAGGCGGTCCTGTCGTCTGCGGCGGTGGTAGG
>NZ_MKKG01000061.1:0-3172 GCF_001942325.1 Gordonia sp. CNJ-863 | reverse complement strand
TGGTGTGGGGGTGGTTTGTAGGTGTTGTTGTAAGTGTGTAAGGGCGTTCGGTGGATGCCTTGGTACCAGGAGCCGATGAAGGACGTGGTAGGCCGCGATAGTCCTCGGGGAGTTGTCAAACGAGCTGTGATCCGAGGGTGTCCGAATGGGGAAACCCAGCACGAGTGATGTCGTGTTACCCACCTCTGAATGTATAGGGGGTGTGGAGGGAACGTGGGGAAGTGAAACATCTCAGTACCCATAGGAAGAGAAAACAAAAGTGATTCCGTGAGTAGTGGCGAGCGAAAGCGGATGAGGCTAAACCATGCGCATGTGATACCGGGTAGGGGTTGTGTGTGTGGTGTTGTGGGGTTCATCTTCTTCCATCTACCTGTGGAAGCGTGAGTCAGAAAATCGTGTGTTAGGTGAAGTGGCCTGGAATGGTCTGCCGTAGACGGTGAGAGTCCGGTAGCTGAAAACACATGGTCTTGCGTGATGGGTGCCCAAGTAGCAGCGGGCTCGTGGAATCTGCTGTGAATCTGCCGGGACCACCCGGTAAGCCTGAATACTTCCTGGTGACCGATAGCGGACAAGTACCGTGAGGGAAAGGTGAAAAGTACCCCGGGAGGGGAGTGAAATAGTACCTGAAACCGGACGCTTACAATCCGTCAAAGCCTGTGCCTCTTCGGAGGGTGGGTGATGGCGTGCCTTTTGAAGAATGAGCCTGCGAGTTAGTGCTCGGTGGCGAGGTTAACCCGTGTGGGGTAGCCGTAGCGAAAGCGAGTCTGAATAGGGCGAAAGAGTCGCCGGGTCTAGACCCGAAGCGGAGTGATCTACCCATGGCCAGGGTGAAGCGACGGTAAGACGTCGTGGAGGCCCGAACCCACTTCAGTTGAAAATGGAGGGGATGAGTTGTGGGTAGGGGTGAAAGGCCAATCAAACTCCGTGATAGCTGGTTCTCCCCGAAATGCATTTAGGTGCAGCGTCACATGTTTCTTACCGGAGGTAGAGCTACTGGATGGCCGATGGGCCCCACAGGGTTACTGACGTCAGCCAAACTCCGAATGCCGGTAAGTGAGAGTGTGGCAGTGAGACTGCGGGCGATAAGGTTCGTAGTCGAGAGGGAAACAGCCCAGATCGCCGGCTAAGGCCCCTAAGCGTGTACTAAGTGGAAAAGGATGTGGGGTCGCGAAGACAACCAGGAGGTTGGCTTAGAAGCAGCCACCCTTGAAAGAGTGCGTAATAGCTCACTGGTCAAGTGATCCTGCGCCGACAATGTAGCGGGGCTCAAGTACACCGCCGAAGCCGCGGCACTCACACGTTAGCCCGTTGATGTTCTACGGAGTGTCAACCAGGTGTGTGGGTGGGTAGGGGAGCGTCCTGCATCCGTGGAAGCCACAGAGTGATCTAGTGGTGGAGGGTGTGGGAGTGAGAATGCAGGCATGAGTAGCGAAAGAAGAGTGAGAAACTCTTCCGCCGAATGACCAAGGGTTCCTGGGCCAGGCTAATCCGCCCAGGGTGAGTCGGGACCTAAGGCGAGGCCGACAGGCGTAGTCGATGGACAACGGGTTGATATTCCCGTACCCGTGTATCCGCGCCCATGCTGAATCAGTTGTACTAACCATCCAGATCCCCCAGGAGCACCTTCGGGTGCCGGGTGGGGTGATGCATGGGACCTTGGCTGGTAGTAGGCAAGCGATGGGGTGACGCAGGAAGGTAGTGGGGCCAGTCAGTGGTTGTACTGGTGTAAGCCTGTAGGGCGTGTTCTAGGCAAATCCGGAACACATATAGCCTGAGAGGTGATGCGTAGCCGTTGCGGCGAATTCCATGATCCTATGCTGCCGAGAAAAGCCTCTAGTGAGTTGGTACACGGCCCGTACCCCAAACCAACACAGGTGGTCAGGTAGAGAATACTAAGGCGATCGAGAGAACTGTGGTTAAGGAACTCGGCAAAATGCCCCCGTAACTTCGGGAGAAGGGGGACCCAGACCGGTGACGAGATTTACTCTCTGAGCGGGTGTGGGTCGCAGAGACCAGAGAGAAGCGACTGTTTACTAAAAACACAGGTCCGTGCGAAGTCGTAAGACGATGTATACGGACTGACGCCTGCCCGGTGCTGGAAGGTTAAGAGGACCGGTTAGTCACCTTTGGGTGGCGAAGCTGAGAATTTAAGCCCCAGTAAACGGCGGTGGTAACTATAACCATCCTAAGGTAGCGAAATTCCTTGTCGGGTAAGTTCCGACCTGCACGAATGGCGTAACGACTTCTCTGCTGTCTCAA
This sequence comes from Gordonia sp. CNJ-863, assembly GCF_001942325.1. Taxonomy (NCBI): domain Bacteria; kingdom Bacillati; phylum Actinomycetota; class Actinomycetes; order Mycobacteriales; family Gordoniaceae; genus Gordonia; species Gordonia sp. CNJ-863. The sequence goes on along the minus strand of NZ_MKKG01000061.1, from coordinate 913 downwards.
CCACAGACTCGGCGAAATTGCAGTACGAGTAAAGATGCTCGTTACGCGCGGCAGGACGAAAAGACCCCGGGACCTTCACTATAGCTTGGTATTGGTGTTCGGTTCGGTTTGTGTAGGATAGGTGGGAGACTGTGAAGTGGGCACGCCAGTGTTCATGGAGTCGTTGTTGAAATACCACTCTGATCGTATTGGACTTCTAACCTCGGACCCTGATCGGGTTCAGGGACAGTGCCTGGTGGGTAGTTTAACTGGGGCGGTTGCCTCCTAAAAAGTAACGGAGGCGCCCAAAGGTTCCCTCAGCCTGGTTGGCAATCAGGTGTTGAGTGTAAGTGCACAAGGGAGCTTGACTGTGAGACGTACATGTCGAGCAGGGACGAAAGTCGGGACTAGTGATCCGGCACCGGCAAGTGGAAGCGGTGTCGCTCAACGGATAAAAGGTACCCCGGGGATAACAGGCTGATCTTCCCCAAGAGTCCATATCGACGGGATGGTTTGGCACCTCGATGTCGGCTCGTCGCATCCTGGGGCTGGAGTAGGTCCCAAGGGTTGGGCTGTTCGCCCATTAAAGCGGCACGCGAGCTGGGTTTAGAACGTCGTGAGACAGTTCGGTCTCTATCCGCCGCGCGCGTAAGAAACTTGAGGAAACCTGTCCCTAGTACGAGAGGACCGGGACGGACGAACCTCTGGTGTGCCAGTTGTCCCGCCAGGGGCACTGCTGGTTAGCTACGTTCGGAAGGGATAACCGCTGAAAGCATCTAAGCGGGAAGCCTGTTCCAAGATGAGGTTTCTCACCCCCTTTTGCGGGGTTAAGGCCCCCTACAGACCATGGGGTTGATAGGCCAGAACTGTACGCACAGCAATGTGTTCAGGTGACTGGTACTAATCGGCCGAGGACTTACCAACAACACCCACA
>NZ_MKKG01000060.1:0-4168 GCF_001942325.1 Gordonia sp. CNJ-863 | reverse complement strand
CGGATGATCTGATCCGGCGTATGCCGCCGGCGCTTGCTACCTGCCATGTCGTCGTCGATTCTTCCTGCCCAAACACTCGGGCAACAGAGTCGCACAACAACTGGACCACTACGAAGGGCCCACCTCACCTCGAACATGCCCTTCGGTCGCTGGGGCGAAGTCTTCGCCGACGACGTTGTGGCCGCCGCGCTCATCGACCGACTCGTCCACCACGCCGAGGTCATCACCATCGACGGCGACTCCTACCGCACCAAAACCCGACGATAACTCGTCAACACCGACCAGTAACCACACCACAAGGGGGTCAAAATTCAACCGTCGATAAAGGGTCAGTTTTCAGCCGCCGTTGACAATGGCGCATCGAGACCGCGAAGCGATGGGTGCACGCACAGGTTTCGGTCTTCGCGGATGCGTTCCAGCGCACGTTTATCCACGCTGTCGATCAGTTCTAGGAGTTGAGCGCTATCGAGTAGCTTGTTCTCGATCCTCTGCATTGCGCTGGTGCCCTGGGGGGTTAGGCCGTGGTCCTGAGCCTTTTCAATTTCCTCTCGAAGGTCGATGGCGTCTCTGTCGCCGTCGTCTGCCAGGGACCCGATCTTGGCGATGAGATCGGTGGTCACGGCTGTCCACGTGATGGTGATGCTCGCGCGTACGGCGCCGCTGTTGTAGCACTGCCACGCCTCGGTGGCGAGTGTTCTGGTTTCTGGGTTCCATACCTCTTGGATCTGGGTATCGACCGCAATCACTCTCGTAACCCCTCGCAAAGAGACATATCCAGTATGCTGTGGGGAGTCTATCTGGGCGCTGATTTGGGCCTGTAGGTCGACGATGAGGCCGGTCAGCTCGTGCTGTGCTCGACTGACCCGGCGGGCGTTGGCATTCTGGGCGGGTGTGGACTTGGATTCGTATTGACCGCAACGCCCTCGGGGCGGGGTTGCACTTCGCCAACCGTCTGCCCGCTCGCTGTGTGCAGCACCTCAGCACGTGACCGCCAGGGGTCAGAGCGTGAAGATGCCGCTGAGAGTAACTGCCGAACTGCCGCACGGGGTGTGCTTCGGCACCCCGTGGGGCATCAGCCTCGACGGGCTGCTGGCCTCGGTGCTCTGGCACCGCCACAAAGCCGCGGCCGCCGCCCGCGGCGAGGTCCTCACCTACGACCCCCTCGCGGTGCCCGAAGACCTGGAGCTACCGCTGGCGCGCTGCGAGGCCGGGCAGCCGTGGCACTGGATGTGCACCTTCGCCCACACCGTCCCCACCACTCCATATCCCGAACCACGTATGCGGTCCAGCCGTACGGATCACGCTGATCTGCAACGCCTCTCACCCTCGGTACCCTCCACGGTCTCAGACGCCCGCGGGCACTACCGCAAACGCCTGATCCCCGCCGCCGCGACGATCACTGCGACCGCGACGTGGCGCGCGGTCGGCGACCCCGGGAAGATCACCGAGCTGCTCGCCGAGGTCACCGATATCGGCAAGTACCGCACCAGCGGCGAAGGCCGCGTCACCGCCTGGACCATCGAACCGGCACCCGGCGACGACGTCTGGTCCGCTGGCCACGAACACCACCCCGGCGTCCTGGGCCGCAGCACCCCGGCACCGTGCGTCGCTGACCGCCCGGACATCGTCCACGGTGGGCGTTCCCGGATCGCGGTCCGGGCGCCGTACGCCCACCCCAGCCGCCACGCGGACGCGGCCTATCTGCCCGCACCCGACGAGGCGCAGCGGTGACCCGCGTGCGGGGCGGCCGAGCCACGACGCGCACTGCGGTGATCGCGGCGTGCGCGGTCCTCGCCGCCGGCGTGGCCGGCTGTGGGTCGGATCGATCCTCACCGAGATCAACGTCAAAGACACCCTGAGAACAAAGCTCGATGTGGACATGGAAAATTACCTGATCCTGGAGGCTTGTAATCCACCTTTGGCCCATCGCGCTCTGGGAGTCAATCGGCAGATCGGTCTGCTGTTGCCCTGCAATGTCGTGGTCCGCACCGACGCCACCAATCGATCAAACTCGATCGTCGAAGCGATGAATCCCGACCTGATGGTCGAGGTCTCCGGGGAAGCCGAACTTGCACCGGTGGCCACCGACGCGTCAGCCAAACTCTCGGCCGCTATCGCGGCATTGGAAGCCATAGCCTCCACGTGAGTAAACACGTCCAACAGTCCGCGACCGCAACGAGTACCTATGAGCGCAGGGACATTCCATCTTGACCCGGCATGCCCGTTCGCCTTGGCCGCCTCACGGTGGCTGCTCAACGCCGCGCGGCGCCGACATCGAGATTGATTGGCGGCAAATGAGTTTGGCAGTGCTCAACGAGGGCGCAGATGTTCCTGAGCACCAGCAACAGCACCACATAGCGGTCTCTCGCAGGCTGGGTTGTGTCCTGGCCGCTGCACATGACAGGACCGGCGACAGGCACTCGGACCGCTCTGCACCGCCCCGGGGCAGCGTGTGCACCACCAGAGCGCCGACGTCACCACAGCAATGGTGGCCGACGCGCTCTCCGAAAGCGGCCTCGATCCCCAGCTCGCCGACAATCTCCACGACTCCACCTACGTCAGCGCAGTGTGCGTCGCTCACCGGGAAAGCCAAGACGGTCTCGGCGGCTCCGGTGGATCGCACCGAATGAGTCAGCTATCCCGTGTCCACGCATATCGACCCCCGAGCAAGTTGATCAACTCGCCGGGGCCACTATCTGGGGCATACACGTCAGGGCGCATTGCGTTCTACAAGCCCGTCCGCGATTCTCGATGATGCCGCGCCGACTTGTCGGAGAAGCCGTGCCACTCGCGGCATGACCTCCAGATCGCGGTAGACAGCCGCGTGCACAAGCCAGGCCGCAGCTTCAGCCGCAGTGAGCGCGGGAGTGTGGTGGTATTCGTCGGTGGGCTCGATCATCGGTGTCCGGACGAGCGGGAAAAAGACTGTCGTCACAGAGACCCCTGTGCCGCGCAACTCCGACGCTATGCTGCGTCCGAAAGCGGTAATCGCGGCCTTCGATCCCGCGTATGCCGAGAACTTTGGCATGGCGCCCATCGGGATACCCCAGGTGGACACGTTGATGAAGTGACCGCTGCCGCGCTCCTTCATGGCAGGTAGGAACCCTAACGTCAGTTGCACGGGACCGAAGTAGTTGACCGCCATGGTGCGCTGATAATCGTGTAGCCGATCAGTCGAGTCGAGGACCTCGCGGCGAATCGACCGCCCGGCGTTGTTCACGACGATGTCCGGGCAGCCGTATTTATCGAGCACGTACTGGATCAAGCGAGCTGTGTCGTCGGTATCGGAGAGATCCCCCGGACAGGTGTCGGCATAGCCGCCCTCGGCCCGGATACGCGTGACGAGTTCGTCGAGGCTGTCGGCACGACGCGCCACCGTCAGGACGTGGGCTCCACGACGGGCGAACTCTTCAGCTGCCGCAGCACCGATGCCCGACGACGAGCCAGTGACGAGGACGGTCAAGTTTTGTAGCCGTTTAGCCGGCGATCTGGTGCGAAGTGTGTTGACGAGCTCGACCGGCGTGCGTGGTCGTTGTAAAGCAGTATGCGCGACTCGGGCTGGCACGTATTTCACGGCTACTGTCACCATGGGTGGAACCGTAGATCACGAGGCCCCGCAGCACCAGTGCCCGGCCGTCCGCTGGGGTGCAAACGCTGTCTGTCGGCGCGATCGCTGCCGCTGGCTTCACCAGCGAATCCAGCGCAGCCGGAACCGATTCCGCATCTTTTCCCCGAACAAAGTTGTGCTGCAGGCGATTACATCGCCTAACGGAACAACGTGTCGATCTCTGTACGTCAGGCGAGCGCTGGCGATCAAAGAATGTAAACGTGGACCGCTGTGGCCACAGGTCCCAGCTTGCAACGAGGGGACCTGAAAAGTCGAACTCAGAACCGGCGAGCGACCTTACGTTACGCGCTGCTCGTACGAACACGCGTGCATCCGATGCTTTAGGTCAGCCCGGTCGTCAACCGAAATAACGAACTCGGAGCAGACCTGCGAGCCCCGCAGAGCCACTGCCGCACATAGGGACGGGCCGGACACGTCATCGAGGGTCAACAGGGCCGGTGTTCCGTCGTGCCGGCTGGTCAATTCGGGCAGAAGTATCCAAACCGCGAATGGGGTACTGCAAGTACCTGGTACTGTGCGAACACCCATCGCGGAGGGCTG
>NZ_MKKG01000059.1:0-4836 GCF_001942325.1 Gordonia sp. CNJ-863 | reverse complement strand
GCTGCCCTCGGAGACGCGTTGGCTCGCGACGACCACGCCCGCGTCGCGGCCATCCTCGAAGAGCACGCCTCGGTCAACTTCGCCGCCTTCGACGACTTCGACGACGACACCGGATTCCACTTCGACGCGTCCGCGACTTCCGCATCGACTGGAACTGACATGACGGACGCAACCAGACCGACGAGCCCAGATCTGCTACTGACCCTCGACTGTCTCGTAGAACTGGTCGACAGGGTCGAACACGCACGTGGCCAGGCCCTGGCGATAGGGGAGTCCTCGGCGGTCAAAGCCGCCTTCCATGCCGCCGGTTCGGTCAGCCCGCCTACCGCCAGCTACACCCGTGGCGTCGAGGTTGACCGGTTCTACGCACTCCTGGCCACCACCAACCCCGACCTCGCCGAACAGTTCCGCACCCACCGCGCCGGCACGCAATCGCCCGCTCCCGCGCCCTGAGCGGTCCTCAGGCCGCCCAGCAGCGCGCGATCGAGCAACAGTGCCTGCGATTCAGCCGTGGCCGCCTGAGGCCCGATACGCTGACATCACCCCGAGATCCACGATCGCCACCACCGAAGGGACACCAGTCGATGGCACACGACGTAGGGCAGGGCTCGTTCGACGAGCTGGCCCCCGAGCTGTTCACCGTGGCCACTGTCGACACCCCGACCTCGGGTTACCGGGTGCCGGCGGTGCTGGAGATCGTCGGCGTCACCTACCGCCAGCTCGACTACTGGGCCCGCACCGGCCTCGTGACCCCGAGTGTGCAGGCCGCCGCCGGGTCCGGATCGCAACGGCTCTACAGCTTTCGCGACATCCTCGCGCTCAAGATCGTCAAACGCCTCCTCGACGCCGGGATCTCGTTGCGCAACATCCGCACCGCGGTCGAGTTCCTTGCCGACCGCGGCACCACCGACCTCGCGCAGACGACCCTGATCAGCGACGGCACCACCGTCTACGAGGCCACCTCCGATGCCGAAATCATCGACCTGCTCCACGGCGGGCAAGGCGTGTTCGCCATCGCCGTCGGCCACACCCTGACCGATCTGGCCGGCACCGTGCACCAATTCCCCGCCGAAGACGCCACCCCCACCGCAGCGGCGGCCGTCGACGACCTCGCGCAGCGACGCAATGCAGCCGTGTCCGAAGCAGTCTGATCAACGAAGTAGTTGGAGGTCGTTAGTGGTTGACGTGCTGTCGAAGCCAGTGGGTGTCTACATGATGACGCTGTGGTGGCATTCCCGCGGCGACGAAGCCGCCAATGCCGAACTCGCCGACATCCTCACCGCACTAGGATTTCTCGACGCCACCGCAGGCATGAGTGTGTCGCGAGATCGAAGCGCCGCGGTGCATGCGGCGACCGAAGACGACACAGCCCGCGAGTTATTGGCGCAGTGGTGCATCAAGACCCGCGCGCGCCGCGGGGGAGCGGGCGTGCAGCACCCCTTACACTGGCTGTCGCGGGCAACCGCGGCCATGGCCGCCGAGACTGACCCCGACGCCGTGAACCGTCAGCATCGCCTGGTGTTTGACATGGTGACCAATCTCCCGCCCACTGACGCCGCCGATCCCGCCGTCTCCGAGCAGATCGCCGAGCATTTCCATACCTACAACACCCATGCCATCCACCAGGGCCGCAGTCCGGGCCGATAGCCACATGAGCGACCAGATGACCACCACTGCCACGCAGTGCGCGTTGATGATTGACGCGTCCACCACCCGCGACCGTGATGACGCGCTCACCATCACCCCCACCGCCTCAGGCTGGGACGTCGAGGTGTTCGTGGCCAACGTCGCCGACCTGGTACCCGCCGGGGCGCCAGCCGATCGCACCGCCGCGACCCGGGTGGAAACACGCTACCGGACCACTGGCACGGTGCCGATGCTCGGGGCGCAGCTCGAGCACGCCGCGACCCTGTCGGCTACCCAGGACCGTGACGCCCTGGCCATCCGCCTCCGGGTGTCCGCCGACGGCGACGTGGTTTTGGCCGGCCTCGACCGTGAAGTGTTGCCGGCCGGGTCGTGTGTGGCGATCACCCACGATCAGGTCACCACGATCCTCGAGGACCCGGACCACGCCCACCACGCTCAGTTGTCGGCGGCCGCGCAGTTGGCGCAGGTGTTGACCGGCCGTCGGCGCGCAGCCGGGGCGTTCGTGGTCTACGACCTCACCCGCGGGCTGGTCTCGGGCGAAGACGGCCGCCTGCTGGCACTGCCCGAGGGGCACAACGCCGCGGCGTATGTGGTCGTCCAGGAGTTGATGATCGCGGCGAATGCTGCTGTGGCGCAGTACGCCATCGACGCTGAGCTACCGATCCTGTTCCGCAACCACCTACGCAATCCCGTCGCGCCCGCTGACGTTGACCGGCTCGCTGATCTGGCCGCTGCGTTGTCCACGGTCACCACCACCGCCGAGCTGGCCGCGTTGCAAGGACAGCTCAACACCGCGATCTCCAAAGCCACCTACGGCGCGACCGTCCGCGGGCACATCGGATTGCAGGTCCCGGCCTACACCCACGCGACCTCCCCGTTGCGCCGCTACGCCGACCTGGTCACCCAACGCCAACTCCTGGCCCACCTGGACGGCACCGAAGTTCCCTACACCGCAGAGCAATTGGCCACCATTGCCCACGCCCTGGCCGCGATCACCGCCGAACGTAACGTCGAGATTGAGGCAGCGCAAAAAGCCCGTACCCGCCGAGCGAACGAAGCGGCGATCGCCGCCGGCGACCTGTCGCACATGAACGACCGCGAGTTCCTACGCGTGCTGCGCCTGGGCGCCCAAGCCGCACCACCAGCCTCGGTCGCCACCGAACTGACCGAACGCGCGAAGACTGGACGGCTACACGCCGGGCACATCGCGGTGCTCTACACCACCGATCACCCCGACTGGAAAACACTGCGCGCCAACCTGACTGCACGGCTACGCGCCGAGCACGCGTACCTGGCGCCGTCAGCGATCTCAGCACTCCAGCAGATCGACGGCGGACAGATCGTCACCCCCACCCTCGACACCGACATCACCGGCCCGCCCCACCAACGCACCTTCGCCACCCGCGCCCACCTCGAGGACATGACTACCCGCTGGCACACCGGCCCGGTCAAGAAGACCACCGAACACGTCGCCCTGTGGGACCTGCTCGACATCATCGGCGGCCACACCCCCTCTGCGGACCCCACCACACCACCACCCGCGCCACCCGAGCCCGAGCCGACACCGACGGTGGCGCCGCCGTGCACACCTGCCAACCACACCCCGCCCCCGGCGGCCCCGAGAACCCCCAATCCAGCAGAGGCCTTGGATGCGTTCGCGCTGCACGCCGCGCTCGGCGGCGACGACGACACCCGGCGCGCGCGCCGCCGCGCCAACGCCCTGAAAAACCCCGTCGGCTGGCTGACCACCCTCGCGCCCACCATCGGCGCCGGCGAACTGCACGTCGACACCCACACCGAGGGCCCACCCCATGAGCGGACCTTCACCGTCACCCTCACCGCCGGACCCGCCCGCGCTACCGCCGCCGCACCGAGTATCAAAGCGGCCAAAACTGCTGCCGCCCATGCCGCGGTCACCGGCCTGTTCGACGCCTCGACCGCGGCGGCTGTTTCCCACCACGATGGCGGGGCATGAGCACACCCGTCTCTCTCGGCGATATCCACACTGCGCCGCTGTATCCGAGCCGCAATCGCGCGCGGCCAGCCAAGGACCCACCTGGGCGCTGGTCGAGTCCCCGGCGCGCCACCTACCCGCCGACGCCCTCCCGGCCTGCACCCGTAACCCCGACGCTTGGTTCCCCGATCGGCTGTCCACCGCCCGGGCGGGTGCCGGGCACGCGGAGATGGCCGCCTGCCGCCATTGTCCGATCCGACAAGGATGCGCCCGCGTGGCCCTCGACGACACCGCCCACCTCACCGGCATCTGGGCCGGGATCTACATCTCCCCACCCGGTTCAGCCAGCCAGAAAGCGGTCCGTGAAGCCGCGATCGAGCAGCTACGCGCCATCGCCTACCCCGACAACCCTGACCCCACCGTTGTTGTCGAGGGCCGCACACCGCCGCGATAGCCCAGCGTGCAATGAAGGGCGCGGACCCCGGTCAGGTCGGCGGCTTCCCTCCGCATTCCTCACCGGACGTCCGCGCCCGTGCCTCCGATGTCATCTCGCAGGACATCGGTGTCACTTCCGCATCAAGACACTGGTGACAGTGTGAGGGGTCTTGGTGGTGACACTTCTTCATTTGGTTTCCGCCACGCACCGCTATGTGCCTTGCGTTGCGTGGCGCGGTTGCCGATGAGGGGGGCTGACGCAGGTGCTCAACTGACCGCGCCTGCGACGGTTCAGCAGCACCCCGTGATGGCGCTGAGAACGCTGCGCAGCGCTTCCAACGACTCTGGCCGGGCACGGTAGTAGACGTTCATCCCTCGTCGGTCAGGTGCGACCATGCCGGCCTTGCGGAGCTGCCCCAGGTGGTGGCTCGTGGTGGCCTCGGTGAGGCTGACCGCGGTCGCGAGGTCGCAGGTGCAGATCCCCTCACCGGTGTCAGTGAGCAGAATCGAGACGAGTTTGATCCGGACCGGATCGGCCAGCGCCTTGAGCCGCAGAGCGATTTCTAGGGCGGTGTCGTCATCGAGAGGGGCCGCCGACACGGGCGCACAGCAGATCGGGGCACTGATGTCGACCATCGGCAGGGCCTTCGGCATGACCCGACCATACCCTGGTACTTGACATATGTCGAAAAGGTGGCACCCTGCAGGTGTCAGTAGTTCGATATATGTCTCACAGGTGAAGGTGATGGTCATGTCCCGTATGCAGCTCGCGCTCAATGTCGATGATCTCGATACCGCGA
>NZ_MKKG01000058.1:0-5525 GCF_001942325.1 Gordonia sp. CNJ-863 | reverse complement strand
GGTCCTGTCGGTGTGAGTGATGAGGTGTAGGGGCTTTCATCTTCACACCACAGGACCCGCCCGCATCCCCGGCTCGCCGCCGCCGAACCCGACCTACATCTTGTGCCCGGTAGAACCCGTTCTACGCACCGTCAATCAGGAAGAGCCGGATTTGGCCTTGAGAATTTGGTGCGGTGGCAGATCATCCCGGACCGACTCAGGTCCGTACCCGACAACGCTGGACCCGACAACGCTGGCCCGTTCTTGATCTCGGTGCCGCCCCGTACCACGAACACGAGAAGTAAACCTGGGCACTGACCCGGACCCGTTCCGGAGGAAAGAACACCGCCGCGACCTCGCCGATCAGCCGACGTGGTGCATCCAACCCGGTGAAACCAATGGCTAGACACGGTGCATGCTGGACACTGTGTCAGCATCAGCAACCAAAGGAGCCCACGTGACCTTAACGACCACCGACCGCGTCGACGTCCTCATCATCGGTGCCGGCATATCGGGCATCGGAGCTGCGCGGTATCTGCGGACCGAACACCCAGCGAAGACGTTTACCGTCGTCGAAGCCCGGAGCGCTCCCGGCGGGACGTGGGACCTCTTCCGATATCCGGGGGTTCGGTCGGATTCCGATTTGCAGACCTTCGGCTACGAGTTCAAGCCGTGGACCGACAAGCAGGCCATCGCGGACGCCCCTCGGATCCTTGACTATCTGCACGAGACGATTGACGAGAACGGTCTGTCCGATCACATCCGGTACGAGCACCGGGTGGTATCGGCGTCCTGGGCCTCCGACGACGCGCGATGGCTGGTGTCCATCGACCGTGCCGACAGCGGCGAACGGATCCATATCAGTGCGCGCTGGATCTTCTGCGGCTCCGGATACTACGACTACGACGAGGGCTTCACTCCGGACTTCGCCGGGCGCGAACGCTTTCAGGGACAGATCGTCCATCCACAGCACTGGCCGGAGGATCTGGACTACACAGACAAACGTGTCGTCGTGATCGGTAGCGGCGCAACGGCGGTGACGCTGTTGCCGGCGATGGCCGAGCGCGCCGCTCATGTGACGATGCTGCAGCGAACGCCCACCTACATCGTCCCGCTACCACGCGAGGACGTCATCGCGAACTTCCTCCGGAAGGTGTTGGGCGACAAGCGTGGATATGCACTCACGCGCGAGAAGAACGTCGCCCAGCAGCGGCTGGCCTTCGATCTATCCGTACGCTTCCCTAGCCTGGCCCGCCGGGCGATCCGTAAGATCAATCAGTTCCAGCTTCCCAAGGGGTATCCCGTGGATACTCATTTCAATCCGCCCTACAACCCGTGGGATCAGCGGCTGTGCGTGGTGCCCGACTCCGACCTGTTCCGCACCATTCGATCCGGCAAGGCGTCGATCGTCACCGACCGCATTGACAGGTTCACCGAGACCGGTGTTCTGCTCGCGAGCGGAGAAGAACTAGAAGCAGATATCATAGTCACCGCGACTGGCCTCAACATGAAGCTCATCGGCGGTGTCGAACTCAGCGTCGACGGTCGCGTCGTATCGTTGACCGACTCAGTTGTGTATCGGGGCATGATGCTGTCCGGCGTACCTAATTTCGCACTCGCCGTCGGCTACACGAATGCGTCCTGGACGCTAAAGATCGGCCTGCTCTGTAAATACTTCTGTAAGTTGCTGGCTTACATGGACTCTCACGGATACGACAGTGTGTGGGCGGTCGCCGATCCGTCGATGCAGACCCGTCCGCTGCTCGACTTCGCTGCCGGTTACGTTCAGCGATCGCTGGACACGTTCCCAAAGCAAGGACTGAAGGCCCCGTGGGTCATGTCCATGAGCTACTACACCGACCGTCGACTGCTCCGCGGCGACGTCGCCGACGACGTCCTGCGGTTCGCCCGAGCCGGGGACCGCCCGGCCACACCGAGCCCGAGCGGCACCGCCATTCGCGCCTGAGGACGACACCGCAAGGCAACCCCCGCCCGAGCCTAAAGGAAGTGCGTAACCTGCGCCCATGGACTTCGACGACGTCTTCACGACGGGTCGCCGTCGGGTTCGACGCGGATCGGTGCACTGGCGATGATCGTCGGCTTCGTCATTGCACTGCACTCATCCTCAGGCGCTCAATCGCTGCTCCGCAACCACCACTTGTTTGGGTGGGGCCGGGGTGTGGTGAGGCGGTAACTGCAAGATCGCACCGGTGGTGCTGCTTATCGGTGATCGCCGGCGCGACCGAGCGCGGATAGCGGTATGCGGCTCCCTGAGATCGTCCTCAAGCGATCTCCTCTCCACAGGCGATGTCCGCGCGCATTGCCTGCAACGCAGCGTGCAGATCTGGCATCGGGATCGCCCGATCGGGGGTCCGGGCGTAGGTGGACGAGCGTAGGTAAAGCCGAGGGGCCTGCCTGAGCGCCCCCCGCGCGGTACTCACTTCGGGGCTGAATGGGGCTGCTCGACCATTGACAACACGTCCATGCAGACCGATACTCGGATATACTTGTGACCGCCAACACATACTCTGGTTCGCGGCACGACCGGAGGTCAGCATGAACGGGAACGAACGCGCTATTTCGTCCGTCGACGACGCGGGGGTGGCCGACACCAAGGCGGGGACGCCCATACGTGCGCGGCGGATAAAGTTCTCCTATCCGCAGGGCGCTATGAACCGGCACTATGTCTCCGACGACCTGATAATGAGTCACGTCGTATCCATGCTGTCGTCCGTCTTCCCCGAAGGCGAGGACTTTTTCATCCGGTCAGTCAAGTACTACAAGGATGAGATCACCGATCCGACGTTGCGGGCTCAAGTCGACGGGTTCATCGGCCAAGAGGCGACACACGGACGCGAGCACCGAGAGATCAACGAGCGTCTCCAGGAGATGGGTTACCCCACAAGGCTCAATGACCGCCTCACCAAGCGGGCGTTGGCGATGATCTATCGCCATGCGCCACATAAATATTCGTTGGCCATGACCGCAGGCCTCGAGCATTACACGGCGACCCTGGCCTCTCTGCTTCTCACGAATCCTGAGGCGCGCAGTCTGCTCACCTCGGACGAAATGCGAGGGCTTTTGCTGTGGCACGCCTACGAGGAGGTCGAGCACAAAGCGGTGGCGTTCGACGTCTACCGAGCCATCGGTGGCAGTGAAGCTCTGCGTATTGGCACGATGCGTGGCATCCACATCACGTTCCTGGGGCTCGTGACCGTGTCCACGCTGGCGTCGATGCTCACCGATCGCGCCACGTACAACCCCGCTCGTGTTCTACGCAGCGTGGCGGCTATGCGCACCAACCCGTGGATAAACCGAGATGTGTTGCGTGAGTTGGGAACCTACACACGGCGCGGGTTCCATCCCAGCGACAACCCCACAGTGCACTTGCTCGAGACCTGGGGATCGGAGCTGTTCGGTGACCAAGGTATTTTGGCGGACCACCTTGTTGGTGCAAGCAAGCGGCGCTGAGCTGAGGCCTCCTTTCGGGTCAACACGGCAAGGAAACCATCTTCTCGGCGAAATCGTCGGGTGCTCGTTGATCGAGATAACCTCACTGGCTGGCTATTTCCTGATGGCACGGGAGGGTTGAAGTCGGGCATGGACGGGATCAGGGTTTCGTCTCTTATGGGGCCTTCCCGGGGCCGGAGCACTTAGCATCGAATGACTCAACCATCGCCGCCTACGCGGCAAGATCGAACGTCCACCCATCGAATCCGAGACCGCCTACTGGTCGAACCCGACGATCACCGACCATCGTGAAATCCGGTCCCAGCAGAAGCCGGATACCGCCTAATCGAGCTTTTCAAGCCGGGCGATTCACTCCTCTGGATTCAACGAGGCCGCACTGAAAAGGGAGGTCTGAATCGCGCTGGTGGTGGGCTAGCCCACCGGGGTGGGCGGGGGGTTTTAGATTACTGACACCCGAGCGGTCACGTCGGGTGTGGATCGGCCGCAATTCCGGCTGGGCTCAGATATTATGATTGCGACGAAAGGTGCGGCAATTGAAAATTGCTGAAAAGCAGAAGTCGAAGGCAACGCATGTGGCTGCGGCCGTTGCGTCTAGGAGTCCGGCGGTGGTGACAGCGAAAACCGCCTACAAGACCGGAAAGGCGACGACGTCGGTGTTGCCGAAATTGATCGGTTTGGGAATGGCGGGAACAGGGTTGGCGCACTTTGTTGTTCCGCAGGCTTTTGAATCGATCACCAAGCTTGCATTTCCCGAGAACACGCGTGAATGGACTTACGCGAATGGTGCAAGTGAGACCCTGATCGGCCTCGCCCTCTCCAACAGCCGGTCCCGCGTTTACGGTTTGATTGGGGTGGTCGCATATGTCGGGTTCCTCGGCAGGCGAGTCGTGCAAGCCTGACAGTGACCGCCGACATTCACTCTAATGCAGTGCCATGAAAGGATTACTCGTCGAGTTCGCTGACGTGCAGGGGCGCCTCGGCGAAGAGGGAAAAGCTTGTGGCGTGAGTAGTCCGATGGCTGCGTACCGGGGGTGCCGGCGGCGGAATTACATCCAGAGCCAGCGGCACACTGGGCCAGCAACTAGCTGCAAACGCGGGTCAGTTCATCTCGAGGCGGGACGCGAAACCGGGATGGCTAAATGGCAGATCAGGTGAGAAGGCAACGCCTACGGTTGCGGCCGCGCCGTTGATTATTCCCCACGTTGTCTCCGATAGGTGTGCGGCGAAGAACTTGTCGTCTACCCCTTGCTCACGACCGTTGTCGATCCACCACTGAGTCGCCGATAGTCCAGAACCCAGAATGGACGCCACGGCCAAGGGAATGATCGAGGCATCTGCGTGAACACGCTGCAGACTTTCAGTGAACCGGTCGGCGACGGCCTCCATCACCGACCTCAACTGGTCAGCAACTCCGCCATCTCCCGATCCGGAGTACTGAAACAAGTGATTCGCCATAAGGAACCTGACGACCACGGGGTGTTTCCCAACCAGCGCGACGTAGGACTGGACCGACGAGCGAATCATATCGTCAACAGACGCATGATCTTGCTCAGCAAAGATTGTGACTTGCGCCGACTCCCACATCAACGCACCGAGCTTCGCCGCCACCGCCCCGTTTAGACCCGCTTTGTCGCCGAAGTAGCGGTACAGCTTCGGCTTAGATACGCCTGCCTCCGCAGCGATGTCGTCCATGCTGACGCTTGCGCCATAGCGTTCGATGATCCGGATGGCCGCGTCGACCAGCTGTGCGCGTACCGCGACTCGGTGTTCATCCCAACGAGTGCTACGGGCATCCATCACCCGGCGCTGCACCTGAGATGGCGCGGAGGAAACTCGGCGGACGACTGACATTCTAGGAGTAACAATACCGGAAGTCCCTCCCCCAAGCGATCATCAGCTCATGTGCATTCGGTCATAGATACGGTTCAGGAGTCAACTTTCTACCGTGGCTGCGTCCAATCGCGCCGCCGCTTCGTTGAAATCTTTCGGTGCCTCCATGTTGATCATGTGACCGATCTGCGGCAACACCACGAAATCGTGCAACCGACCGCGCTGCTGCAGCCGTTCGGCGAGAT
>NZ_MKKG01000057.1:0-5880 GCF_001942325.1 Gordonia sp. CNJ-863 | reverse complement strand
GCTTAGGTGTCGGTGTTGCCCTTCTTCCACTGTGACCACGGGATGTTCCAGTCGCCGAGTCCATCGACTCCCGACAGCGTGTCGGCGTTGGTGTTCTTGACCGTGACGGGGTCACCGCGCAGGGTGTTCTTCACGAGCCATTCCGCGTCTGCGGGACTCAGGTTTGGGCAACCGTTGCTGACGTTGCTGTTGCCTTGGGCCGACATCGACCACGGCGCGCCGTGCATGTAGATGCCGCTGTAGGACATCTGCACCGCCCATTGAACGGGTGTGCGGTATCCCGCTGCGGACTCGACAGGCACTCCGTAGGTGGACGAGTCCATGATGATGTGCTCGACGCGATCTCCGATCATGTAGATGCCGCGGGGCGTCGGAGTGCTGTCTTTGCCGAACGAGGTCGGCATCGTGCGGATGACCTTGCCGTCTCGTTTGACGACGATCGTTTTGGTGTTGTCGTCGGCAACGATTTCCTGAGCTCTGCCAATGGTGAAGTCGTAGGACAAGTTCTCGTCGCCGTAGAGCCCGTCGCCGAGGTTGACTCCGTAAATGTTGACGGCGACACTGACTTTAGTGCCCGGTGTCCAGAAGCGTTCGGGCCTCCACCGGACCTCGGAGTCGCTGATCCAATAGAACGCACCCTGCATCTTGGGGTCAGACGACACGGTGATCGCCGCCTGCGCCTTCTTTCGGTCGGGGATGGGATCGGCGAACCGCACGCCGATCGTGTGGGCGATCCCGACGGTTTTCTCGCCGAGGATGGCCGCGCTGGTCAACGATTCCGGCGAGGTCGTGGTGAAACGTTGCGAGACGACCGATCGACCGCCCACGCCCACAGCCTCGGCTTGAACGGAATACCGCTTCGAATATCCCAGGGGCTGGGTGCTTGTCCACGTTGAGCCGTCCTCGCTCAGCAAGCCCGCCAAGGGACGGCCGCTGGCTGTGGGAATACGGACGTTAGTCAACGCGCCGCGACTGGCCGTGACAACAATAGGAAGCCCAGGTTCGACAACCGCGTTGGGCGCAAGTCGCCCGCCACCTTCAGTGGCCACAGCGATGGAAGGCTGTGTGATGTCGGCGAAGCTGTCGACGGCCTGAATCTCGTTGCTGAAGGCGGCACCTCCGGTCGAGCTGCACGAGGTCAACACCATCACCACCGCCGTCAGCGTTGCGAGCATCAGCAGTCGCGGAATACCGGCCCGGACCGACCAGCGACATTCACGAGAGCCCGAGCACTGCGGCTGCCCACCGTGAGTCGCCCGGCGATCACGTGGCTCTTCGGTAGCTCGAGTCCCTCTTACGCGGCCCATCGATTGTCGAACCCTCCCACTCGGCGCTGGACTAGGTTTACTAACCACGATAGTAGTTGAAGGCTGTGGGCTCCTTTACCCGCTGCACCGCGTGAGAGAAGGTTCGAAACGTCTCGTGGTGGGCGACCGCCGAGCCACCACGTCGACCTCACTATTGCCGTGTGGCGACACCCAACAGGTAGTCGCCGCCGATGCGTGTTCGCCACCGCTCGCCGACGTCGAGACCGTGGTGGGACAACTCGTGCAGGAATTCACCGGCGGTGAACCGATCCTCGCTCGGATGGTCAAACAGCACTTGGTAGGTCGGCCGAGCAAGGGCGGTCGCGGTGACCTCGTCAAAGAAGAACCGCCCACCCGGTTTGAGTACGCGGGCCACCTCGTCCAAGGCTTCCCGCCAGTTCGGGATGTGGTGAATGATCGCGAAGTCGAAGACTGCGTCATAAGTACCGTTCTGCCCGCCGCCGACGTCGTGAAATGCTGAACGCAGGTCCGTTGCGCTACCTCGGGCGAGGTGTGCCCTGCCGGTGTGTCGGCGTAGGCGGTGGTGAGCGCGAGAAATCATCGCCGGATCGAGGTCTACCGCGTCGACGCGCGCGGCGCCGAACTCGTCGAGGATCAGCCGGGTGCCGTACCCCGACCCGCACCCCAGCTCAGCAACGTGCGCTCCCGGGGTCCGTCCGCCCAGCGCAGTCAAGACACGCGCCTCGTAGCGCTGCAGCCACCGCCGGGGCGGCGAGTTCACCAGGACAGTCTCCATGCGGTTCATCAACATTGTTGACCACCCTCCCTCATCATCGGCGGAGACCGCTTATTATCGTCTGGTGACGATCAATAGCATGGATGGGTGTTGCACGTCGAGAGCCGGAACGAATGTGGACGCGGCGGTGGCGTTGTTTCACAGCCTGTCCGATAGCACCCGTTTGGCGATTGTGCGTCGTCTTGCCGGCGGGGAGGTCAGGGTCGCCGACCTGGTAGGGGAGTTGGGTTTGGCGCAGTCGACAGTGTCAGCGCATGTGGCATGCCTTCGCGACTGCGGGCTAGTTGAGGGACGCCCACAGGGTAGGCAGGTGTTCTACCGCCTCACTCGGCCCGAGTTGATGGACCTGCTGGCCTCGGCGGAGACCCTGCTGGCGGCCACTGGTAGCGCGGTAGCGCTGTGCCCGAACTATGCCGGCGACGCCGCCGCAGCGTCAGCGAGTTCTACCCCGGCTGGAGCCTTTACGTGACCGACGCGACGCCGGCAGTGACGAAAACACTCCACCCCCGAGGCGTTCTCATGGCCCTGGTTGTCGTGGTGACCTCCGTCGGGCTGGCAGTCAACTCCTTCGCTGTCAGCCGACTCACCGAGGGCAGTGCGGCCGATCTGGGAGTGCTCCAATTGCGGTTAGCGTTCAACCCCGGTGTTGCATTCAGCCTCGGTGATCAGCTGCCCAGCTGGGCCATACTCGCCGTGGCCGGGTTCATCACCCTCGCACTGGCCGGCTACGCAGTGCACGTCGCACCCGACGCGGGGGTCGCCGGCCGGATCGGATTTGCCGCGGTCCTCGGCGGCGCACTCACCAACCTGATCGACCGCGCCGCCGACGGCGTCGTCACCGACTACTTCCATACCGGCTGGTTCCCCACGTTCAACCTCGCGGACACATTCATCACCATCGGCGTCGTCCTGATCGTGCTAGATGTGTTGCGGCAAGAATGGTCAGCTCCGCGCGACGCCTAGGGGATCGAACCGTCGCGCGAACTCGCTTAACCGGCGACCGTCAGGTAGATCAAGGCGACGTTGAGCACGATGATGACCGCTGCAGTCAGCCAGGCCAGCGACGTGGTGACTCGATTGTTCACATCCTCGCCCATCAGCATCCTGTCGCTGGTGTAACGCACTAACGGAACCAGTGCGAAGGGGATGCCGAAGGACAGAACGACCTGCGAGACAATCAGAGCTCGGCTGGGATCAATTCCGATGGCCAACACTGTGATGGCAGGTATCAGGGTGATCAGGCGTCGGAGTATGAGCGGGATCCTGCGCTGCAACAGCCCGTCCATGATCATCGCGCCGGCGTACGCCCCGACCGAGGTTGATGCCAGACCCGAGGCAAGAAGCCCCAACGCGAACAGCAACGCCACCACTTGCCCCAAGGTGTCGGAGACCGCCGCATGCGCTCCGTCTATCGAATCAACCCCTTCACGGCCACGCAAAGTGGTTGCTGCCACCAGCAGCATGGACAGGTTGACCGCGCCCGCCAGCAGCATCGCCAGACCGACATCGATCTTCGTCACACGCAACAACCGCGACCGGATCGGCCCCTCCGGTTGATGGCCGTGTCGATCCCGCACCAAGCCTGAATGCAGATACACCGCGTGAGGCATCACCGTCGCACCCAACATGGCGGCCGCGATCAGCACGCTTTCCGATCCATCGAACCGCGGCAAGAGGCCCCCCACGACAGCCCCGGGGGGAGGTGGTGCCACGACGGTGCTTGTCAGAAAACCGATGGCAATGACAGCCAGCAAGCCAATGATCACCCGCTCGAACGGTTGCTGCCCTCTGCGGTCTTGGACAAGAAGTAAGACCATAGACACCGAACCTGTGACGACCCCACCGATGAGCAACGGCAGATCGAAGAGCAGATTCAGCGCGATAGCTCCGCCCACCACTTCGGCGAGATCGGTTGCCATAGCGACAATCTCAGCCTGCACCCAGTAGGAGAGCCTGGCGGTCCGCGACGCGCGCAGACGCACCGTCTCCGGCAATGACCTGCCCGTGACCACCCCGAGCTTGGCAGAAAGGAACTGCACCAACCCCGCCATCACGTTCGCAACCACGATCACCCACACAAGGAGGTAACCGAACTGGGCGCCGGCGCTGATATTGGACGCGACATTGCCGGGATCAACATAGGCGATGGCTGCGACGAACGCCGGACCAAGCAGTAGGGACCCCGACCGAGCTCGCGCGAGCCGCGGACGAGCCGAAGCCATGACCTCTCGCATTGCCGCCCCTCAGTCACAAAGTTCGGTCTACCGAATAAAACTATTCGATACACCGTAGTTGATGGGGCGGCACATGACGAGACTTGGGGAGCTTGGCTGGTGGGGCGACGTCTTCGACGGCCCGGAAGTGCGAGCGCGCCGCAGCGGGGCGCATCACCGCTTGTCATCTGCGTACCGAAATACTACGCTACGTAGTATTTCGATGTGGGCAGGAAGAGCAGGTGAGACCCGGATGGCGATGCGGGCGAGGAAATCCCGGCGGCCGATGGTGCTGGGAGTCGACTGGCAGACAGCTAAGGACCACGTCGCCGACCGCGCACTTCGTTCTCTCGCGAGTGATGACGACTTCCAGGGTGCGGCGTTACCCATACGACGACGATGATGCACACCGGCACCATCGAAGCGCCGACGCCGCGACGACCACGCCGCCGACTCAGCCCCCTACCCAGATTGTGGCGTTCGCTGACGTCGATGAAAACAGCACTCATGCTGCTGTTCCTGTTGGCCGCGGCGGCAATCCCGGGCGCTCTGCTGCCGCAGCGCCCACTCAACGAACAGAAAACAACCCAGTACATTGCCGACCGCGGCGCCCTCGGCACGTGGATGGACAGACTGCAGCTCTTCGACGTCTTCGCCAGCTCGTGGTTCACCGCAATCTACGTCCTGCTGTTCGTGTCGCTTGTGGGCTGCCTCACCCCCCGCATCCTCGAACATCTGCGCGCGGTGCGAGCCCGTCCAGTTCCCGCGCCGCGCAACCTCACCCGCCTGCCGCGGCACCTCGAGGACACCGTAGAAGGAACACCCGAAGAGGTTGCTGCCCTCATCAACGCCAACCTCCGGGGCTGGCGCCGAGCCACCACCACACGACCAGCGACTACGCACCGACCCACCGCAGCCGTAGAGATCTCGGCAGAAAAGGGTTACCTCCGCGAGTGGGGCAACCTCGTGTTCCACTTCGCTCTAATCGCCTTGCTGATATCGATCGCGGCCGACAAACTCTACGGCTACGAAGGCACCCGTAGTCTCGTCGCCGATGGCACACAAGGGTTGTGCAACACCTCGACCGCGGTTTATGACTCATTCCGCGCAGGCAGCCTCGTCGATGGCACCGATCTCTCACCATTCTGTGTCCGCGTCGAGGGCTTCGATGCCCGGTTCCTGCCGAGCGGTCAGCCCGACATGTACGAAGCCGACGTCACCTACACCGGGGACGTGCGACAGTCCGATCCCGATACGTGGAGCACTGCACGCGTCCGAGTGAACGAACCGCTGCGAGTAGCTGGCGACCGCGTCTATGTCCTCGGCAACGGCTTCGCACCGACGTTCACTGTGACGTTCCCCAACGGTGAGCAACGCACTCAGACAGTGCTGTTCATTCCCGACAACTTGCAGACGATGCTGTCCTCCGGCGCGGCCCGTTTCGATACCCCAGCCGGCCTCTACCCCGACGCAGACGAACGTCGCAATCGACAGATCGCGATCGAGGGCCTATTCGCGCCCACCGCAGCATTCCAAGGAACCCTGCTCACCTCATCGTTTCCCGTGCCGAATGATCCGTATGTGGCGATCAGGATCTACCAAG
>NZ_MKKG01000056.1:0-6085 GCF_001942325.1 Gordonia sp. CNJ-863 | reverse complement strand
GCCGCCTGGAACACCTCCGCGGGATCGCGTTGGGCTTCCGCAACCTCAACCACTACATCTTGCGGTCACTCATCCACTCCGGCGGCCTCGCACAACACCTCGACGCACTCTGAATCAGGAAGAGCCCCAAATCCTCAAGAAAGCGCCGTCCAGAGAATGCGGACCACTAGTGCAGACGTCGGCCGGATTCGAGGTCGGCGAGCAATGACGAGACGGTCTCGGCGGAGTCGGTCTTGTTGGTGCCGATGAATCCCGACGGTCCGCGTTTGATCCAGCCGGTCACGTACATTCCCGTCACCGGATCCGCTCCTGACAGCACACGGCCTTCGGCATTCGGGATGACCCCGCGTGCATCGTCGAAGGGCAGGCCCGGCACCGCGATCCCGCGATAACCGACCGAGGTCAGGATGAGTCCGGCATCGAGCACCGACGTCTCGCCCGTGGTTTCGATCCCGGCGGCGACGCCCGCATCGTCGATCACCGGACGGTTGCGGCCGATCCTCAATCCACAAGCCCGGCCATCCTGCCCGGCAATGACTTCCAGCGGCGAACTGAAGAACGCCAACCGGATTCGACGGCCCTTCGGCGCGGGACGGGCAGCGCATTCGGCGAGGAGATCGAGCTTGGCCCGCAGCGTCATGTCGAGGTCGTGCGCCGCAGGTGATGCCTTGTCGAGATCAGCCGGATCGACGGTGACGGCAACGCCGGAATCCACCAAGCCGATCATCTCGGGCAGGGTGAACGCCGCATGTAGGGGGCCGCGCCGACCCATCACGACGATCTCGCGTACGTTTGACCGCCGCAGTTCGGCCAACGCGGCCTGAGAGATCGAGGTCTCGGCGAGCGATTCGGGATCCGCCACGAGGATCCGCGCGACATCGAGGGCGACGTTGCCGTTGCCAACGACCACAGCACGTTCGGTGGAGAGATCGACGTCGAGGTCGGTAAAATCAGGATGGCCGTTGTACCAACCGACGAACGATGTGGCGCTCGAGACGCCGACGTGGTCGATGCCGGGCAGCGTGAGTGGCTTGTCGGTGGGTGCGCCGCCCGCCCAGATCACTCCCTGGTGACGCGAGCGCAGCTCGGCGAGGGTGATGTCACGCCCCACCTCGGTGTGCAGCAGGATCTCCAGGCGCGGGTTGCGGGCGATGTCGTCGAACAGTCGCATCACCTTCCGGGTGTTCAGGTGATCGGGGGCGACACCGAATCGCACCAACCCGAACGGCCGGTCGAGGCGCTCGTACATGGTGACCGAAATCTGCGGCTGACGTAGCAGTTCGTCGGCGGCGTACATCGCCGACGGCCCGGATCCGACGATGCCGATCGACACACGCTCGTCGACGGCGAGCTGATGGGGATGGCCGATGGGTGCGAGCGGCAACCGACGCGACGGGTCCACCGGAAAGCGAGCGGTCCAGTCGGCGGGGTGTTGATACTGAGCGGCGTTAACCTTGGCAAATCTTTCCTGCCCGACTGGCAGACGGTGGCTTGGAAAAATCGCACCGACGGGGCATGCGCTCACGCAAGCACCACAATCGACGCAGGTCGCGGGATCGATGTATAGCATTTCGGCGATGCCGAAATCCGGTTCTTCGGGCGTTGGATGGATGCAGTTGACGGGGCACGCGTATACGCATGACGCGTCCCCACAACACGCCTGGGTGATGACGTGGGACATGGTCTCGGTGAATACCCGCGCTCCGTGCCGCTCAGGCCGAGGTGTAGATGGGTTCGCTGCGGAAACGCGAAGGGCGACCGCTGATTCCGAGTGCACGCCACAACATGCGCGCCACCGGATTCATCAAGCCACTCTGCTCGCCGAGCATGCGGACGTCACCGAAGGTGTTTCTCAGGAACCGCTTCGATTCGGGGGACCGCCAGAAGCTGTCCTTCATGACCTCGCCGGGGATGTCGAATCGCTTGGCGAAGCTGCGCGGCGGAACGATGATGGCGTTGCACAGGACGCGCATTATGATGGGCAACATCAACGACATCATGAACCGCTGGAACCGGCCGCGCTGTGGGACCTGTTCGCGGATCAGGTGATGCGCGAAGGATATGTGGCGTGCCTCTTCGGCGACATGGAGCTGCATCACCGCCGCCATCGTTGGATGAAGGTTGGCGCGCGTGCGCAGAAAATCCTTCTGGATGTGATCGATCGGTTCTTCGCCGCCGAGCACCCCCAAGAAGAAGAGAGTAGGAAATACCGTCGACAGCAGCGGGACAAATGGCGAGATGAGGCGGAAGCCCACCTTCGCTCCCGGCACATCCATCCCAGTGCGATTGACGAACTCCTGGAACATCAGAGTGTGGTTGCACTCTTCCTTGCATTCATGCGTCGTATACCGGAATTCACGTGCCCCGTTGGGGAGCTTAAAGCTGTATTGCATGAGCCCGCGGATGAGAATTGATTCGAACTGCAGTCCGACCTTGGCAACGTTGGCCTGCCGCCACATGCCGATCTCGATCTGCTTCTCCTGCGGAAGCTGCTGATACCACGGATGTCGGCCGATTGGGTCGACCTCAGGTGAAAGGATCCACCGCGGGTCATTGTCGATGATCGCCATGTCCGGCGCGTCCCAGTCGATGTCGATGTAGGGATCGAAGTTGCGGTGGACAGACGCCGCGGACAAGTCGTCGAGAACCTGGACGTAATCGTGATCGGTACCGGTCTTGTCGTGCTCGGGCACGTACCGTGCCGGGGCGGGCTTGCGGGTGTCCGGAGAGGTTGGTGTCAATGCACTTGTCATCGTCGCTCCTTCGGGTGGCGCCGGATCGGACCACAGCGATACTTCCCTTTCCAGATTATTTCGACGACCCACTATTTGTCAACATTCGATGTCACGTTTGGGGCCGTGTGATGCCTGGTCGGCGCAGCCGCTGACGGGGGTGCCGCCGAGGTATCCGGTACGGAGCCCGTTGTGTCAGTGATGTACCTCGATGCGCTGGTGTCAAGGTCGAAGATGGTGCGCATGTACGAATAAGCACGCACACGATATTGGCCCCGACAGGGGCTGGTGGCATGTGCTGGGATCTGGATCCAGCCGTGACCAATCGAGTACAGGCAATGCTCGTTTTGGCCGGAAGTGGTGCGGGCCACACTAGTTGATTTCAGCATGCAACTTATGTAAGTTGTGTAACGCAATCATCTATTGAGTGGAGAAGGTGGTCATGGCGGTCTCAGCGCGAACAGCGATCGAGCTGATTGACGAGCTGTATCTGATGGGGCGTGCGTTCCGCGGGGCGGTGGCGGACGAGAGTCCGATCCTGCCAGGTGGTCTCGGTGTGCTCATGGCACTGGAGGCACGAGGACAGTGTCGCCAGAACGAGTTGGCATCGGATCTGTGCATCAGCCAGTCGGCGCTGAGTCGGCACGTGACCGAGTTGGTCGCCGAGGGATACGTCGCCCGCCGTCCAGATCCCGGTGACGGGCGGGCCACGCAGTTGCTGACGACGAGTGCAGGTCGCGAGCTCCTCGATCGAACGAGGGCTGCGCGTGCCGAGTCGTTACAGAACGCACTCGACGACTGGGACCAAGCAGACGCGCATGCGGCCAGCAGCGCCTTTCGCAAACTCAGAGCTTCATTGACCAGATACGCGCACCGGGCCGATCGGCCGGTGCAATCTAAAATCACAGTAAAAGGGGTCTAGATGTCAAGTTCAACCGAGGCGGTGGCGAAGCCAGATCCATACGCGATTCGCACCGGGAAATCCTCGAGGCGATGGCCGGGTTGCTCGCAGCGTTGTTCACCGCTCTGCTGAGCACAACGATCGTCGCGACCGCCCTGCCGACGATCATCGCCGATCTGAAGGGGTCGCAGACGGCTTACGCCTGGGTCATCACCACCGCCTTGCTCGCCAACGCGGCGTCCACGCCGATCTGGGGCAAGCTGGCCGACATCTTCAGCAAGAAGATGCTTGTCCAAAGCTCGATCATCATCATCTTCGTGGTCGGCTCGATCATCGCCGGCGTGGCTCACAATGTGCCGATTCTCCTCGCGGCGCGCGTTGTCCAGGGCATCGGCATGGGCGGGCTCACCGCGCTGGTCGTGGCGATCATCGGCAGCATCGTGTCTCCCCGTGAGCGTGGCCGGTACTCCGGGTACATGGGCGCCACGATGGCGGTGGCTTTGTCCGGCGGACCAATTCTGGGCGGCGTCATCGTCGACAGCCCACTGGGCTGGCGCTGGTGTTTTTTCGTCTGCGTACCACTGGCAGTGATCGCGTTCTTCCTCCTCCAGAAGACCATCCGCATCAAGACCGAGCGCGCCGAGAACATCTCCATCGACTGGCTGGGAGCCACTCTGCTCACCGCAGGCGTCTCCGTGCTGTTGATCTGGGTCTCGTTCGCGGGCAAAGCCGGATACTACGACTGGGTCTCTCAGGAGTCCGCGATGTACGTCGGTGGCGGACTGCTCCTGCTGGCAGGCACCGTGCTGGTGGAATCGCGAGTCACAGCGCCGATCATCCCGCTCAAGATCGTGACCGAACGCACCACCGACTCGCCATCATCGCGTCCATCGCAGTGGGACTGGGGGTGTTCGGTTCGACGACGTTCCTGGGACAGTACTTCCAGACCGCGCGCGGTTTCTCGCCGACGATCGCCGGAGTTCTCTCGATTCCGCTTGTCATCGGAATGCTGATCGCGTCGGTGGGATCGGGGCAACTGATCACCCGATTCGGGAGGTGGAAGGTGTTCATGGTGACCGGTTCGTCCCTCCTCATCGCCGGCTTCGCACTGCTGGGGACGATCGACCACGCGACCAGTCTGTGGTGGGTGAGTATCTTCATCCTGATCGTCGGGCTCGGCACGGGCATGTTGATGCAGAACCTCGTGCTGGTGGTTCAAAACACGGTCAGCGTCCAGAACATCGGCGCGGCGTCGAGCAACGTCGCGTTCTTCCGGACCTTCGGCGGCGCAATCGGCGTCTCGGTCCTCGGGTCGGTCCTGGCCACTCGCGTGACGGATCTCTCATCGGGCGGCCTTGCTCGGCTCGGGATCACAGGTGGCTCCGCCGGCGGCAACCTCGACATCGACTCACTGCCGGACCCGGTGGAATCGATCATCCGAGTCGCTTACGGTGACGCAACAGGGCGGATCTTCCTGATCGCAGCTGCGGCAGCGGTGGTGGCGCTGATTGCCGTGTCGCTCCTGCCCAACCGGCCGCTGCGTCGGACGATCGACCTCGACTCGACACCTGACGGGACCCAATCCGAACCGTTCGGCGACTCCGAGTCAGCCGATCGAGACGACAACGATCGCGCAACCGACAAGGTCTGACCGGACGTCAACAACCGGGCATCCGTGCACACGCTGTTTCACGGGTGCCCGGTTGTCTCGTTTGAGGAGTTCCCTATTCCTAAGCTAAGTGGGTCCACTGCCATAAAATGGTAGGGATGGGGCTGGGGGTCGGAGGTTCGGAGGACCATTGAATCACCCCAGCTTTGATGCCGCTTCCTTCTGAGTCAGGAAGGATGAGCATATGCCTAAGAAAATCGATCCGGAGGTCCGTTCGAGGGCCTTACGGTTGCTGGAGGCGCACGGCGGGGAGTACACGTCGTTGACTGCCGCGGCAGAGGCGATCGCCAAGCAGGTCGGCGTCGGCGGGGAGACGGTACGTCGGTGGGCCGTACAAGCCAGGTCGATGCCGGCGCCCGCGCGGGGACCACCTCGAAGGAGTCCGCCGAAATCAAGCGACTCAAGGCGGAGAACAAGCAGTTACGCGAAGACGTCGCCATTTTGAAAGCGGCGACAACTTTCTTCGCGGGGGAACTCGACCCCCGCAACCGATGATCGTGGCGTTCATAGACCAGATGCGCGCCAACGGTTTTGCGGTCGAGTCGATCTGCCGGGTCTTGCGGGAGCAGGGCTGCACGATTGCCGCACGAACCTACCGGGCATGGCGAACCCGGGCACCTGCCGCACGGACCGTCTCTGATGCCCACGTCGTCGATGCGGTGCGCAATGTCGTCTGGCGCACCGATGACGACGGCCGGCGGAAGATGACTCCGGAGGGCCTCTACGGGCGGGTGAAGATGCGCGCCCATCTGCACCGGACAACCCTGCCTGGGGTGTCCTATG